>NZ_JBFTER010000062.1:0-26195 GCF_047229345.1 Cellulomonas jepli
GCACGGGCTCGCGCCGTGGCACGACCCGACCAACGCCGCGGCGGCCGACGACCGCGCGGCGCCCCTCCGCTCCCGCGTGCGCGCCGCGGCCCTGCCAGTGCTCGAGGACACGCTCGGCCCGGGGGTCGCCGTCGCGCTCGCCCGGACCGCCGAGCTGCTGCGCGAGGACGCGGACGCGCTCGACGCCCTCGCGGCGGAGCTCCTCGCGGCGGCGACCCGCGACACGCCCGGCGGCGGGCCGCACGACGCGTCCCCGGGCGTCGCGCTCGACGTCGAGACCCTCGCGCGGGCCCTGCCCGCGGTGCGCCGCCGCGCGCTGCGCCGGGCCGCGGTGGAGGCGGGCTGCCCCTCGGGGAGCCTGACCCGGGCCCACGTCCTCGCGGTCGACGCCCTCGTCACCGCGTGGCACGGGCAGGGTCCGGCGGCCCTGCCGGGTCCCGTCGTCGCGTCCCGCGCGTGTGGCAGGCTGAGGCTCCACCCCCGAACGCACGAAGGAGAATGACGACCGTGGATCCTGCGGACATGGGTGACGACCTCGAGCGCGTGCTGCTCACGGAGGCCCAGCTCGGTGCGCGCCTCGACGAGCTGGCGGCGCAGATCGACGCGGACTACGCGGGCAAGGAGCTCCTGGTCGTGGGGGTGCTCAAGGGAGCGGTCATGGTCATGGCCGACCTCGTGCGCCGCCTGCACTCCACGGTGCAGATGGACTGGATGGCCGTGTCGTCGTACGGCTCGGGCACCAAGTCCTCGGGCGTCGTGCGGATCCTCAAGGACCTCGACACCGACCTGACCGGGCGGCACGTGCTGATCGTCGAGGACATCATCGACTCCGGGCTCACGCTGTCGTGGCTGCTGGCGAACCTGCGCAGCCGCGGTCCCGAGAGCGTCGAGATCGCGACGATGCTGCGCAAGCCCGAGGCCGCGAAGGTCGACGTGGACGTGCGCTACGTCGGCTTCGACATCCCGAACGAGTTCGTCGTCGGCTACGGGCTCGACTACGCGGAGAAGTACCGGAACCTGCCGTTCGTCGGGACGCTCGCGCCGCACGTCTACTCGCACTGAGGCGCCCTTCCTGCCCTGGGCGAACAGACCCCGTCGATCACAGGTGCAGCGTGTAACTTCGACGCCACCTGCTGCCCTGCAACCCGGAGGGATGAGGGGGCGCCACCCCCGCTGCCCATGAATCTCAAGCGACTCACCCGCGGCCCCGCCGTGTGGATCGTGCTGGCCGCCGTCATCGTCTGGATCGGTCTCGGCACCATCTTCGGCTCCCCGCGCACCCAGCGGGTCGACACGTCCGTCGGGCTCGAGCTCCTCGACGAGGGCAAGGCCGAGCAGGTCAAGGTCACGGAGGGCGAGCAGCGCGTCCAGCTCACGCTGTCCGAGGACTACGTGGAGGGCGACGACAACCTCGGCAAGAACGTCGAGTTCTACTACGTCGAGCCGCAGGGCGAGACGGTCGTGAACGCCATCGCCGACGCGGACCCCGAGAAGGGCTTCACCTCGGAGGTCCCGCGCCAGTCGTGGTGGGGCAGCCTGCTGACGCTGATCGTGCCGTTCATCATCATCCTGGCCGTCTTCTGGTTCCTCATGTCGAACATGCAGGGCGGCGGCTCGCGCGTCATGAGCTTCGGCAAGTCGAAGGCCAAGCTCGTCAGCAAGGAGTCGCCGCAGGTCACGTTCGCGGACGTCGCGGGCGTCGACGAGGCGGTCGAGGAGCTCCACGAGATCAAGGAGTTCCTCGCCGAGCCCGCCAAGTTCCAGGCGGTCGGCGCCAAGATCCCCAAGGGCGTGCTGCTGTACGGCCAGCCCGGTACCGGCAAGACGCTGCTCGCGCGGGCCGTCGCCGGCGAGGCCGGGGTGCCGTTCTACTCGATCTCGGGCTCGGACTTCGTCGAGATGTTCGTCGGCGTCGGCGCGAGCCGCGTGCGCGACCTCTTCGACCAGGCCAAGCAGAACGCGCCCGCGATCATCTTCATCGACGAGATCGACGCCGTCGGCCGCCACCGCGGCGCCGGCATGGGCGGCGGGCACGACGAGCGCGAGCAGACGCTCAACCAGATGCTCGTCGAGATGGACGGGTTCGACGTCAAGACGAACGTCATCCTCATCGCCGCGACGAACCGTCCCGACATCCTCGACCCGGCGCTGCTGCGCCCGGGCCGCTTCGACCGCCAGGTCTCGGTGGACCCGCCGGACCTCAAGGGCCGCTCGCGGATCCTGCAGGTGCACGCGCAGGGCAAGCCGATGGCCCCGCACGTCGACCTCGACGCCGTCGCGCGCCGGACCCCGGGCTTCACCGGTGCCGACCTCGCGAACGTGCTCAACGAGGCCGCGCTGCTGACCGCGCGCACGGGTGGCCAGACGATCGGCGACCACGAGCTCGACGAGGCGATCGACCGCGTCATCGCGGGCCCGCAGAAGCGCACCCGGATCATGAAGGTCTCGGAGCAGAAGATCACCGCGTACCACGAGGGCGGCCACGCGCTCGTCGCGGCGGCGCTGCGCTACACCGACCCGGTCACCAAGGTCACGATCCTCCCGCGCGGCCGGGCCCTCGGGTACACGATGGTCATGCCGCTCGAGGACAAGTACTCCACGACGCGCAACGAGCTGCTCGACCAGCTCGCGTACGCGATGGGCGGCCGCGTCGCCGAGGAGCTCGTGTTCCACGACCCGACGACGGGCGCGAGCAACGACATCGAGAAGGCCACCGCGACGGCCCGCAAGATGGTGACGCAGTTCGGCATGAGCGAGCGCATCGGCGCGGTGAAGCTCGGCCAGGACTCGGGCGAGGTCTTCATGGGCCGCGACATGGGCCACGGGCGCGACTACTCCGAGTCGGTGGCCGCGACGGTCGACGTCGAGGTCCGCAAGCTCATGGACGCCGCGCACGACGAGGCGTGGGAGATCCTGGTCCAGTACCGCGACGTGCTCGACCACCTCGTGCTCGAGCTGCTCGAGCGCGAGACGCTGAACCAGGCCGAGCTCGCCGAGATCTTCGCGCCGGTCGTCAAGCGCGAGCCGCGCCAGGTGTGGCTGTCGAGCGAGGAGCGCGCGGTCTCGAAGCGTCCGCCGGTGCTCACCAAGGGCGAGAAGGCGGCGCAGAACGGCGCGCCGATCATCCCCGAGGACATCGCGGCCGACGCGAAGCCCGAGCACCCGGCCGAGATCCCGGTCCAGCTCCCGTGGGACGGCACCCCCGACCCGAACGCGCAGAGCTGACGGCGATGACCGTCGACGAGCACGACGACGCCCTGCCCGAGCTGCTGCCGGCGCCCCTCGCCGCGCCGGAGCGCCGGGTGGTGCCGGAGTACGACGCCGCCCGGGCGGAGGCCGCGATCCGCGAGCTCCTGCTCGCGGTCGGCGAGGACCCCGAGCGCGAGGGACTGCGCGAGACGCCGGCCCGCGTGGCCCGGGCCTACCGGGAGATCTTCGCGGGCCTGCGCCAGGAGCCCGAGGACGTGCTGACCACGACGTTCGACCTCGGCCACGAGGAGATGATCCTGGTCAAGGACATCGAGGTGTACTCGACGTGCGAGCACCACCTCGTGCCCTTCCACGGGGTCGCGCACGTCGGGTACATCCCGAGCTCCGAGGGCCGGATCACGGGGCTCAGCAAGCTCGCGCGGCTCGTCGAGGTGTTCGCGCGCCGCCCGCAGGTCCAGGAGCGGCTGACGTCGCAGATCGCCGACGCGCTGGTCGAGAACCTGGACCCCAAGGGCGTCCTCGTCGTCATCGAGTGCGAGCACCTGTGCATGTCCATGCGCGGCGTCCGCAAGCCGGGCTCGCGCACGGTCACGTCGGCGGTGCGCGGGCAGATGCGCGACGTGGCCACGCGGGCCGAGGCGATGAGCCTCGTCCTGGGACGCTGACCGGGGCCTAGGCTCGGCCCCGTGAGCACCGGAGCACGCCCCGCACCCCTGCCCGAGCACCTCACGGGTGCGGGGCGCACGCTGGTGATGGGGGTCGTGAACGTGACTCCCGACTCGTTCTCGGACGGTGGCCGGTGGTTCACGCCCGGTGACGCGGTCGCGCACGGCCTGGCGCTCGTCGAGGCCGGGGCGGACCTGCTCGACGTGGGCGGCGAGTCGACCCGGCCGGGCGCGCGCCGGGTCGCGGTCGAGGACGAGCTCGAGCGCGTGCTCCCGGTCGTCGCCGAGCTCGTCGAGCGCGGCGCCACGGTGAGCGTCGACACGACGCGTGCGGTCGTGGCCCGCGAGGCCGTGGCGCGCGGCGCGTCGATCGTCAACGACGTCTCGGGCGGGCTCGCCGACGACGCGATGCTCGCGACGGTCGCGGAGACCGGTGCCGTGTACGTCGCGATGCACTGGCGCGGGCACGCGGACGTCATGGACGCGCGCGACGACTACGACGACGTGGTGGCCGACGTCCGCCGCGAGCTCGCCCAGCGGGTCGACGCGCTGCGCGCCGCGGGCGTGCGCGACGAGCAGGTGGTGCTCGACCCGGGGCTCGGGTTCGCGAAGCCGGGCGCGAGCAACTGGCCGCTCCTCGCGCGGCTCCCCGAGCTCGTCGCGGACGGGTTCCCGGTGCTCGTCGGGGCGTCCCGCAAGCGCTTCCTCGGGCACCTGCTCGCGCAGCCGGACGGCACGCCCGCACCGCCCCTCGCGCGCGACGGCGCGACGGCGGCGGTCTCGGCGCTCGCGGCGGCCGCGGGAGCCTGGTGCGTGCGGGTGCACGAGGTGGCAGGCTCGGCGGACGCCGTGCGGGTCGCAGCGGCCTGGCGACGGGCGGGTGGCGGCGCGGGCGGCGACACGAGCGGGGCGGGGCGGACGGTTCGGACGACGGGAGGCGAGCGGTGAACGTGCACGCGAACGGTGAGGCCGGCCGGCCGGCACGCGGGCGGGACCCGTACGCGCTCAGCGCGGCGGTCGCCCACGACGCGTCGGGCCGGCGGCTCGACCGCATCCGGGTGCTCGGGATCTCCGCGATCGGCTACCACGGGGTCTTCGAGCACGAGCGCCGCGACGGCCAGGAGTTCGTCGCCGACGTCGTCGTGCACCTCGACACCCGGCGCGCCGCGGCCCGCGACGAGCTCGCGCTCACGCTCGACTACGGGACGCTGTCGCAGCACGTCGCCGGGGTGCTCTCGAGCGACCCCGCCGACCTGATCGAGACGGTCGCCGAGCGGATCGCCGCGACGGTCCTGGCGTTCCCCCAGGCGGTGGCCGTCGACGTCGCGCTGCACAAGCCGCGCGCCCCGATCCCGGTGCCGTTCGACGACGTCGTCGTGGAGATCTACCGCGACCGCGACAAGCTCCCCGCGGCCGAGCCGTGGCGCCCCGCGGAGGAGGACGGCCGCGACCGGGCCGCGGTGACGTCGGCCCCGGTGCGCACGGTCACCGCGCAGCTGCCCACGGTCGCGGCCGCCTCCCCCGTCCCCGTCGCCTCCGCCGCTCCGGTCGCCGCGTCGTCGTCGTCCGGGCCGCGCGCCGCCGAGCCGGTGCCCGACCCCCACCCGCCGACCCCGCACCCGCCCGCCCCGCACCCGCCGGCACCCCTCCCGCCCGTCCCGACCGGCCCGCACCCCGGCGCCCCGTCGCCCGCTGACCCGACCGACCCCCTCGTGCGCACCACCGCCTTCCCCTACGACGAGGGCCCCTACCAGCCGCGGCCCTACCGGCCCGAGACCCTCGCGGCGGAGCCGCACGCGGAGCCCGACGAGACGCCGGGGACGCACCACTCGGGACCCGTGCGCGTCGACGGCGGCGCGCCCGCACGCCACGGCGCCGTGGGTCACCCGGTGCCGCCGGCGCCGGAGCTCGCGCCGCACGCCCGGGCGACCCGCCCCGAGCTCCTCGGTGGTCCCGGTGACCCGGAGGACGACGTGGTCGAGGGCGAGCTCGTGAGCGACGCGCTCGACGAGGCGCCGCACCGCCCGGTCGACGTGGTCCTCGCGCTCGGCTCGAACCTGGGTGCCGCGCAGGAGACGCTGCGCGACGCGGTGTACGACCTCGCCGAGGTCCCGGGCATCGAGGTCGTCGACGTGTCGCCGCTCGCGCGCACCGCCCCCGTGGGCGGCCCGGACCAGCCCGACTTCCTCAACGCGGTCGTCCTCGCCCGCACGACGCTCGCGCCCCGCGACCTGCTGCGCGCGACGCAGGCCGTCGAGCAGCTCCACGGACGCGAGCGGCACGAGCACTGGGGGCCGCGGACGCTCGACGTCGACATCATCGTCTACGGCACGACGCTCGCCGTGACCGAGGACCTCGAGCTGCCGCACCCGCGCGCCCACGAGCGCGCGTTCGTGCTGCAGCCCTGGGCCCAGGTCGCTCCCGACGCGGTGCTGCCGGGGCTCGGTGGCGGACCCGTCGGCGCGCTCGCCGCGACCGCGCCGGACCGCGACGGGATCCGCTGGCTCGCGCTCGACTGGCTCACGGTCCCGGTACCGGCCGTGCAGCCGGAGCCCGCCGGCGGTGAGCCGGGGACCGGGCCGCACCCGTGATGCACCGCACGCGATGGCAGACGCTCGCGCTCTGGGCGTTCGCCACCACCGCCCTGAGCGCGCTGCTGGTCCGGGCGCTCGCGAGCCGCGGCGTCCAGGTGCCCGAGGTCCCGTGGCTCGTCGTCGGCGTCGAGCTCGTCATCGCGGCCGTCGTGCTCTCGATGGGTTGGGCGGTCCGGCAGTTCCTGCAGGGCAAGCGGCCCGACCTGTCGCCGATCCGCGCCGCGCGGACCGCGGTGCTCGCGAAGGCGGCCTGCTACACCGGGGCGGTGCTCGTCGGCTGGTACGGCGGCCAGGTCCTCGCGGTGCTCGGCGACCTCGACATCGAGCCGCAGCGCGCCCGTGCCGCGGCCGCGGGGCTCGCGGTCCTCGGTGCGCTGGTGCTCGCGGTCGTCGGGCTCGTCGTCGAGTGGTTCTGCCGCGTGCCGCCACCCGAGGACGGGGTCAAGGACGACCCGTCGCGCCCCCGCGAGCCCGCACCGGACCCCGCCGCGGGCTGACCCGACGGCGGGCGTGCGGGGTCCCCGACCCCGCCCAGCCCGTCGGACGCCGGGTCCTGGACCTGGGTCGGACGAGGTCCACCGCAGGACCGATCCGGCGGCACCGGTCGCGGTGGAAGGATGAGTGCATGACGACTGCACCCGGACGCGCGCCCGGCGGCCCGTTCGACCCGACCGGCGTGACCTGGACCCCCGTGTCGCCCCGGCTCGCCGGCGCGCGGCTCACGGCCATGGGGATCACCACCGCGATCGTGCTCCTGGTCCTCGTGCCGATCCCGTTGCTCACGGGCGCCGTGTGGACGTGGGTGTTCCCCGCGGTCGTCGTGGCGCCGATGCTGTGGGCCGCGGTGCTCGTGCCGCGGCAGGTGCGGGCGCACGCGTACGCCGAGCGCGCCGACGACCTCCTCGTGCGCAAGGGGATCCTGTTCCGCCAGCTCGTCGTCGTCCCGTACGGGCGGATGCAGTACGTCGACGTCACCGCGGGCCCGCTCGCCCGACGGTTCCGGATCGCGTCCGTGCAGCTCCACACCGCGTCGCCGAACACCAACGCGACCATCGACGGCCTGCCGCCCGAGGAGGCCGCGCGCCTGCGCGACCAGCTCGCGTCGCGCGGCGAGGCGCAGCTGGCGGGGCTGTGAGCGAGCGCGGCAGCGACGTGGACCGCCCGGCCGAGCCGGCGGAGGGGTGGCCGGTCCCGACGACCGCGGTGCCGGACCCGCCCGGGCCGGGGGCTCCCGGGGAGGGTGCCGCCTCCGCCGAGCGCGTCCCGGCGCGCCCCGACCTCGTGAAGCAGGTGGCCGCCGGTCCCGACGCGCAGCCTGCGGCGGCCCCGGCGCCTGACGACGTCGTGCCCCGCGACGCGACGCCCGGTGACGTCGCGCCCGACGGCGCCCTGCCCGCGGACGTCACGCCCGGTGGGGGCCCGACGCTGCCCGAGCCCGCCGCGGACTCGCGCGTCTGGCGCCGGATGCACCCCGTCACCCCGGCCATCAAGGGCTGGCGCGTGCTCGTCGGCGCCATCGCGGTGCTCGGGTACCAGTTCGGCGACGACCTGCGGAACGCAGCCGAGCTCGTGGGCGACGGGCGCTGGCGGTTCGTCGTCGGGGGCCTCGTGCTCGTCGCCGCGATCGGCTTCGTGTACGCGCTGCTCGCGTGGCGCATGACCCGGTTCGCGGTGACCGACCAGGCCGTGCACCTGCACACCGGCGTGCTGTTCCGCCAGCAGCGCCAGGCGCGGCTCGACCGGCTCCAGGCCGTCGACGTCGTGCAGCCGCTGCTCGCGCGGATCACCGGGCTCGCCGAGCTCAAGCTCGAGGTCGCCGGCGGCTCGGGCTCCGCGGTCTCCCTCGCGTTCCTCAAGCAGGACGAGGCGGAGGCGCTGCGCTCGGAGCTGCTCGCGCGCGCCGCGGGCCTGCACGTCGAGGCGGGGGCGCCGCAGGGCGGGCTCGTGGTCGAGGCGGCGCCGGAGCAGCAGGTCTTCGAGGTTCCGATGGCGCGGCTCGTGCAGTCGGTGCTGCGCTCGGGCGTGATGGTCTGGGCGGGCGTGTTCATCGTGCCGGTCGTGGTGGGTGTGGCCTGGACGCGGGAGCCGGGCGCCGTGTTCATCGTCGTGCCCGCGCTCTTCGGGATCGCCGGCGCGATCTGGTCGTCGG
The DNA here is from genome assembly GCF_047229345.1 of Cellulomonas jepli. Lineage (NCBI taxonomy): Bacteria > Bacillati > Actinomycetota > Actinomycetes > Micrococcales > Cellulomonadaceae > Cellulomonas > Cellulomonas jepli. Next base: position 8,619 of record NZ_JBFTER010000062.1, read on the forward strand.
TCAACCAGGGCGCGAACTTCCGCGCCGCGATCTCGCCCGACGGCATCCGGCTGCGCCACGGCCTCACGGAGTCACGCGCCCAGACGGTCCCGCCGGGCCGCGTCCAGGCGCTCGCGATCACGCAGGGCCCGCTGTGGCGGCGCAAGGACTGGTGGCGCGTGCAGATGAACGTCGCGGGCTACGGGGGAGCGAGCGAGCAGCAGACGGAGAACGTGCTGCTCCCGGTCGGGACGCGCGACGACGCGGTGCTGGCCCTGTGGCTCGTGCTCCCGGACCTCGGGGTGGCGGACCCGCGCGCGGTCGTCGAGGCGGGGCTCTCGGGCTCCGCGGCCGACGACGCCTTCGGCTTCCTCACCGTGCCGCGCCGCGCGCGCCTGCTCGACCTGCTCGCGTGGAACCGGCGCGGGGTGCTCGTGACCGAGCGCGCGCTGCTCGTGCGCTCCGGGCGGCTCATCCGCCGGCTCGTCGTCGTGCCGCACGAGCGCACGCAGTCCCTGCAGCTCGACCAGGGCCCGCTCCAGCGGCGGTTCGGCGTCGCGTCGCTCGTCGTGCACTCGACGCCCGGCCCGGTCAGCCCGCGCGTCGACCACCTCGACGCGGCGGTCGCGGCCGCGCTGCTCGACGAGCAGGCGGAGCGTGCCCGCGCGGCCCGCGCCAGCGCGGGTCCCGAGCAGTGGATGCGGCGCGAGGGCACGGCGTGAGCGGTGCGAGCCGGCCCGGGCGCCTCGGCGTCGGCGTCGTGGGTGCCGGCCGGGTCGGTGCGGTGCTCGGCAGCGCGCTGCGGGCCGCGGGCCACCCGGTCGTCGCGGTCAGCGCGATCTCGGCGCAGTCGCGCGAGCGCGCCGAGCAGCTGCTGCCGGGCGTGCCGGTCGTCGACGTCCCGGAGGTCGTGCGCCGCTCCGAGCTCGTGCTGCTCGCGGTGCCCGACGACGCGCTCGAGGGGCTCGTGACCGGGCTCGCGGACGTCGGTGCGTGGCAGATGGGCCAGATCGTCGCGCACACCTCCGGGCGGTACGGCGTCGGGGTGCTCGCCGCGGCGCGGCCTGCGGGCGTGATCCCGCTCGCGCTGCACCCCGCGATGACGTTCACGGGCACGTCGCTCGACCTCGCACGGCTGGTCGGCTGCACGTTCGCCGTGACCGCACCGGGCCCGGTGCTGCCGATCGGCCAGGCGCTCGTCGTCGAGATCGGCGGCGAGCCGGTCGTGGTCGCCGAGGAGGCCCGCCCGCTCTACCACGCAGCCCTCGCGCACGGCGCCAACCACCTCGTCGTGCTCGTCGCGCAGGCGGCGCAGGCCCTCGCGGCCGCGGGGGTCGACGACCCGGGCCGCGTGCTCGGGCCGCTGCTCTCGGCGGCGCTCGACGGGTCGCTGCGGGCGGCGTCCGCGGGCGCGCCGGCGGGCTCGGGCGGTGCGTCGGGCGGCGGACCGGGCGCGATCACCGCGCTCACGGGACCGGTCCGACGCGGGGACGCCGGCACGGTCCGCGACCACGTCGAGGTGCTCGGCGCGCTCGGGGCGGGCACGGGCGCGGTCGACGTGCCGCTGAGCTACCGGACCCTCGCGCGCGCGGCGACGTCGCGCGCGCTCGCGGCGGGGCTGCTCGACGCCGGCGCCGCGCAGTCGCTGCTCGACGTGCTCACCGAGCCGCTCCCGGTGGCGGGCATGCCGGGGGACCCCGCAGCGTTGGACGGGGTGGGAGCCACTGGCCCCGACGCACCGGGGGGCGCGCAGGACGCGCCGGACCCCGAGGACCACCGCACGCAGGAGGACGACGCATGACCGCGCACGAGCACCGCGCCGGACCGGCCGACGGACCGGCCCTGGTCCGCACGCGTGAGGAGCTGGCACTCGCCCTCGCGGCGCAGGACACCGCAGGTGTCGGCACGTCCGGCCTCCCCGCACGCGCGGTCGTCATGACGATGGGTGCCCTCCACGCCGGACACCTCGAGCTCGTGCGCGCGGCGCGCGCGGCCGCCCGGCACGTCGTCGTGACCATCTTCGTGAACCCGCTGCAGTTCGGTGCCGGCGAGGACCTCGACCGCTACCCGCGCGACCTGGACGGCGACCTCGCGCTGCTCGGCGGCGACGGCCTGCTCGGCCCCGGCGACGTGGTCTTCGCGCCGACCCCGGACGTCGTGTACCCCGACGGCGACCCCGTGGTGCGCGTCGCGGCCGGCCGCGTCGGCGACGTGCTCGAGGGCCGCTCGCGCCCGGGCCACCTCGACGGCGTCCTGACCGTCGTGCTCAAGCTGCTGCACCTCACGCGTCCGTCGGTCGCGCTGTTCGGCGAGAAGGACGCGCAGCAGCTGAGCGCGGTGCGCCGCATGGTCCACGACCTCGACGTGCCGGTGGAGGTGCGCGGGGTCCCCACGGTCCGCGACGCCGACGGCCTCGCGCTGTCCTCGCGCAACGCGTACCTGAGCCCCGCGGAGCGCACGCAGGCGCTGTCGCTCTCGCGCGGGCTCGCGGACGCCCGGGAGCTCGCCGAGGCCGGCAAGGACCCCGGCGACGTGGTGCACGCGGTGCACGCCGCCCTCGCCGCGGCGGGGGTCGTGGACGTCGACTACGTCGCGCTCGTCGACGCGGCAGGCTTCGACGACGTACGACCCGGGTTCGCCGGCACCGCGGTCCTCGCGGTCGCCGCCCGCGTAGGCTCCACCCGGCTCATCGACAACGTCCGGCTGACCCTCGGAGACCCCGAGCAGGCCGGGCCCGACCGACCCGAGGGGACCCGATGACCTCGCTCCAGCGACCGATGATGATCGGCAAGATCCACCGTGCGACCGTGACGCAGGCCGACCTCCACTACGTCGGGTCCATCACGGTGGACGCCGACCTGCTCGCCGCCGCGGACCTGCTGCCCGGGCAGCAGGTCGACGTCGTCGACGTCACGAACGGCGCGCGGCTGACGACGTACGCGATCGCGGGCGAGGCCGGCTCGGGCCAGGTGTGCATCAACGGGGCGGCCGCGCACCTCGTGCACCCCGGCGACGTCGTGATCCTCATCGCGTACGGGATGCTCTCGGACGCCGAGGCGCGCACCTACTCCCCGCACGTCGTGCTCGTCGACGGGGACAACCGCATCGTCGGCGCCGGCGACGACCCCGGGCAGGTGCCGCCCGAGTGGACCGAGCTCTCGGGGCTCGAGCCGAGCGGCGTGCCGTTCGCGCAGGGCCGCTCGCTCGTGCAGGGCCCGCACCCGGCGATCCCTGGCACGGCGCGATGACCCTGGCCCCGGCGCCGGCGAACCCCCAGGGGCTCGAGGCGCGCGAGGGGGAGGGCGTCGTCCTCGCCTCGCACCTCGCGGCGCCGGAGCCGGGCTGGACCGTGCGGGCCGACGCGGTCGTCGTCGGCTCGGGCATCGCCGGCCTCACGGCCGCGCTCGAGCTGCGCACCCGCGTCCCGCGCGTGCTGCTCGTGACCAAGGGCGTGCTCGCGTCGGGGTCGACGCTGTGGGCGCAGGGCGGCATCGCGGCCGCGCTCGACCCGACGGACTCGCCCTCGGCGCACCTGACCGACACGCTCGTCGCCGGGGCCGGCGTGTGCGACCCGCGCGCGGTCGAGGTGCTCGTGACCGAGGGGCCCGCGCGCGTGCGGGAGCTCGTCGCGGGCGGTGCCGTGTTCGACCGCGCGGCCGACGGCGAGATCGCGCTGACCCGCGAGGGCGGCCACCACGCCGACCGGATCGCGCACGCCGGCGGGGACGCGACCGGTGCCGAGATCTCCCGCGCGCTCGTCGCGCAGCTCGACGCGGTGCGCGCCGACCCGGGCATCGAGGTCGTCGAGCACGCGCTCGTGCTCGACCTGCTCACGGGCCCGCGCGGGCCGCACGGCGAGCCCGGCGCGGTGTGCGGCGTGACGCTGCACGTGATCGGGGAGGGCACGCGCGACGGCGTCGGCGCGGCGCTGGCCCCGGCGGTCGTGCTCGCGACCGGCGGGATCGGGCAGGTGTTCCGCTCGTCGACGAACCCGGTGCAGGCGACGGGCGACGGGATCGCCGCGGCGCTGCGGGCCGGTGCCCGGCTCGGGGACCTCGAGTTCGTGCAGTTCCACCCGACGGTGCTGTGGCTCGGGTCGGGCGTGCGCGGGCAGCTCACGCTCGTCTCGGAGGCCGTGCGCGGCGAGGGCGCGTACCTGCTCGACACGGACGGCGTGCGCTTCATGCCCGCGGTGCACCCGATGGCCGAGCTCGCGCCGCGGGACGTCGTCGCGCACGCCATCGTCACGCAGATGGCCCGGACCGCCTCCGAGCACGTGCTGCTCGACGCGCGGCACCTCGGCGCCGACTTCCTGCGCCGGCGCTTTCCGACGATCCACGAGCGCCTGCTCGAGCACGGCATCGACCTGACGACCGATCTCGTGCCGGTCGCCCCGGCGCAGCACTACCACTCGGGCGGCATCGTGACCGACCTCGTGGGCCGGGCCTCGCTGCGCGGGCTCTACGCCGTCGGCGAGGTCGCGTGCACCGGCGTGCACGGCGCGAACCGGCTCGCCTCGAACTCGCTGCTCGAGGGCCTCGTGTTCGCGCACCGCGCCGCGCGGGACATCGCCGAGCGGGTCGGCGCCGGGGACCTCGTCCCGGAGGAGCCCGAGCAGCGTCCGGGACGAGCCGCGCTGGTGGCGGGCGCCAGCCGCTCACGGATCCAGCGGCTCGCGTCGTCGGGCCCGGGCGTGCTGCGCTCCGCGGACGGCCTGCGGGCCGCCGCCGAGGGGCTCGCGGGGGTCCGGACCGACGCGCACGTCGTCTCGCACGGCTCGTCGGGGGTCGTGGCCGACCCGCAGACCGCCGAGTGGGAGACCACGAACGTGCACCAGGTCGCGACCGCGCTCACCGTGACCGCGCTCGAGCGCCAGGAGAGCCGCGGCGGCCACGCACGGACCGACTTCCCGGTGCCCGACGACGCGTGGCGCCTGCGGATCGAGGTGCGCCTCGACGCCGACGGGCGGCTCCTGACCGAGCGGGTGCCGCTCGCCGGGGACGTCCCGCCGGCCTGACGTCAGCGCCCCGGCACCTCGACCGGGAGCCCGGCGCGACGCCACGCGCTCGTCCCGCCCACGACGTTGACGGACTCGACGCCCTGCGCCTCGAGCCACCCCGCGGCCTGGGCCGAGCGCCCGCCCGACTCGCACACGAGGTGCACGGGCGTCGGCAGGCCGAGGACCTCGGGTGCACGGGCGACGAGCTCCGACAGCGGCACCGACACCGCCCCGGGGACGTGCCCGCCGGCGTACTCGTCGGCCTCACGGACGTCCACGAGGGTCGCCGTGGGGTCCTCGCCGAGCAGCGCGTGCAGCCGGGCGACGTCGATCTCGTTCACGCGGGTCCTCCTGGGGTGCGACGGTGGTGCAGGACGGCGGTGGTGCGCCGGGCCCGCCGACGGGCGGCCGCGTCCCAGGATGGGGTGCCCGCGCCCCGAACGGAAGCGACACGGCTGGCGCGGTGCACGGACGGACGCCGGTCCGCGTCCGCGCGCCGCGCGGCTACCGTGGCGCCGTGACCGCGCAGACCCCGCCCGACGCCGCACCGCACGACGCCGCACCGCAGGACGCCGTGGCCGCCCAGACCCGGCCCGACGCCGCGTGGCTCGCGCGGCTCGTCGGGACCGCCCTCGACGAGGACCTCGGCCCGGCGCCCGGCCGCGACGTGACGACGCAGGCGACCGTCCCGGTGCACGAGACCGGCACGGCGGACGTCGTCACGCGCGCCGACGGGGTCGTCGCGGGGCTCGTCGTGGTCGCCGAGGTCCTCGACCAGGTCGCGGACCGGCTCGCGCTCGCGGCCGTGGCGGTCGACCTGCACGTCCCCGACGGCACGCGCGTGCGCCGCGGCGACGTGCTCGCGACGCTCACCGGGCCCGTCCAGGTCCTGCTCGTCGCGGAGCGGACGCTGCTCAACCTGGTCTCGCGGGCGTCGGGCGTCGCGACCCACACGCGCCGCTGGGCGGACGCGCTCGACGGCACGGGCGCGCAGGTGCTCGACACCCGCAAGACGACGCCGGGGCTGCGCGCGCTCGAGAAGTACGCGGTGCGCTGCGGCGGCGGCACGAACAAGCGCCTGGGCCTCTACGACGTCGCGATGGTCAAGGACAACCACGTCGTGGCCGCGGGCTCGGTCGCGGCGGCCGTCGAGGCGGTGCGCACGCGCTTCCCCGACGTCACGATCCAGGTCGAGGCCGACACGCTCGCGCAGGCGCTCGAGGCCGTCGAGGTCGGCGCCCGCTTCCTGCTGCTCGACAACATGCCGCCCGCCGTGCTGACCGAGGTCGTGGCCGCGGTCCGGGCGGGCGAGGGCCGCACCGGCAAGGTCGAGCTCGAGGCGACGGGCAACCTGACGCTCGACGTCGCCGCCGACGTCGCGCGCACCGGCGTCGACTACCTCTCCGTGGGGGCCCTGACGCACTCGAGCCCGATCCTGGACGTCGCTCTCGACCTGACGCCCGCCGGGACCGCCTGACGACGGAGCGAGGTGCGCCGGTCGGTAGGATCGTCCGGTGACCGAGAGCGTGCCCGCCGGGGCGGACGACGAGCTGACCGAGGACCTCCCCGAGCAGATGCGGGTCCGCCGCGAGAAGCGTGAGCGCCTCCTCGCCGAGGGCGAGGCGTACCCGGTCTCCGTGCCGCGCACCCACACCCTCGCGCAGGTCCGGGCGGCGTACCCGGACCTCGAGCCGGGCACCGAGACGGACGACGTCGTGGGCGTCGCGGCGCGCGTGGTGTTCCTGCGCAACACCGGCAAGCTGTGCTTCGCGACGCTCCAGGACGGCGAGGGCACCCGGCTGCAGGTGATGCTGAGCCTCGCCGAGGTGGGCGAGGAGTCGCTGGGCCGCTTCAAGGCGCTCGTCGACCTCGGCGACCACCTCTTCGTGCACGGGCGCGTCATCTCCTCGCGCCGCGGCGAGCTCTCGGTGTTCGCGGACGGCTGGCAGATCGCGGCGAAGGCGCTGCGCCCGCTCCCCGTGCTGCACAAGGACCTCTCCGAGGAGGCGCGCGTCCGCCAGCGCTACGTCGACCTCATCGCCCGCCCGGCCGCGCGCGACGCGGCCCGGCTGCGCGCCGCCGTCGTGCGCTCGCTGCGCGACAACCTGCACGGGCGGGAGTTCCTCGAGATCGAGACGCCGATGCTGCAGACGCAGGCGGGCGGCGCCGCCGCGCGCCCGTTCGTCACGCACATGAATGCGTTCGACATCGAGCTGTACCTGCGGATCGCCCCCGAGCTGTTCCTCAAGCGTGCGGTCGTCGGTGGGATCGAGCGCGTCTTCGAGATCAACCGGAACTTCCGCAACGAGGGCGCCGACTCCACGCACTCGCCCGAGTTCGCGATGCTCGAGGCGTACGAGGCCTACGGCGACTACGACACGATGGCGACGCTCACGCAGGACCTCGTGCAGACCGCCGCGAACGACGCGCTCGGCGGCACGGTCGTGACGCTCCCGAACGGCGAGGAGTACGACCTCGGCGGGCGGTGGACGCAGCTGTCGATGTACGAGTCGCTCTCGGAGGCGCTCGGCGAGGAGATCACGCACGACACCCCCGACGAGCGGCTCACGACGCTCGTGGAGAAGTTCGACATCCAGATCGACCCGCGCCGGCAGAACCACGGCAAGCTCGTCGAGGAGCTGTGGGAGCACCACGTCGGGAACGACCTGTGGGCGCCGACGTTCGTGCGCGACTTCCCGGTCGAGACCAGCCCGCTCACGCGCGACCACCGCACCAAGCGCGGGCTCGTCGAGAAGTGGGACCTGTACGTGCGCGGTTTCGAGCTCGCGACCGCCTACTCCGAGCTCGTCGACCCGGTGATCCAGCGCCAGCGTTTCGAGGCGCAGGCGCTGCTCGCGGCCGCGGGCGACGACGAGGCCATGCAGCTCGACGAGGACTTTCTCACCGCCGTCGAGTACGCGATGCCGCCGGCCGGTGGCATGGGGATGGGCGTCGACCGCCTGCTCATGGCGCTCACGGGGCTCGGTGTCCGCGAGACCATCCTGTTCCCGCTGGTGAAGCCGCAGGCCTGAGCAGAAATGCAGCCGGGCGCCCGTCGAGGGCGCCGGGCGTAGACTTGTCGCGATGAACGACTTCCTTCTCGCCCTCGCCGCGCTGCTGCCCTCGGTGGGCGTCGGCGCGATCTTCTGGTATGTGATGCGCTCGCTCGTGAATGCCGACCGCACGGAACGTGCCGCATTGGCGCGCATGGATGCGCAGGACGCGGAGCGCGCGGCGAAGGCCAAATCCGCCCGGGTTGAATCAGATATCTGACACTCGCTGTTCCCCGGTGCTCGGGCGTCCCCTTTGACGCAACTTTCGAATGGTGCGATGCTGCGTTCAACACCCCCGTGAGAATCCCCCCTCGCACCAGGAGAAGAACAATGGCCCAGAAGGTCCAGGTCCTGCTCGTCGACGACATTGACGGCGGAACCGCAGACGAGACCGTCTCTTTCTCGATCGACGGCGTCTCGTACGAGATCGACCTGACGTCGGCGCACGCGAACGAGCTGCGCGAGTCGCTCGCCACGTGGGTGGGTCACGCGCGCAAGACCGGTGGACGCGCGTCCTCGTCGGCCGGCCGCGGCGGGCGCAGCACGCGCCGTTCGTCGGGCTCGTCCTCGAGCGGCGACGCGGGTGCCATCCGCGACTGGGCCAAGGCGAACGGTCACCCCGTCTCGGAGCGCGGCCGCATCTCGGCGGACGTCAAGGCCGCGTACGAGGCTGCGCACTGACGCCAGACGGATCCCCGTCGCGGTCGCCCGCGACGCGCAGGACGTGACGAGTGCCCGGCACCACCCCATGGGTGCCGGGCACTCGTGCGTCCGGACGGGGTGGGAGGGCACCCGGACCGGACGGGACGCGCGCCCGGTCCGCACCGGGCGGACGCGCGCCGGGCGGCTCAGGCGGGACGGGTCCCGGTGAGCTCGCGGACGGCCGCGTACTGCGCGCGCACGTGCGGCGCGGGCTCGGCGCGGTAGACGGTCGACTCGCCGGCACCGGTCCACGCGGGCGGCGTCGGCTCGCCCGAGAGCACCCAGGCCGCCTGGCGCGCGGCCCCGTCGGCGACGTACTCGCCGGGCGTCGGCACGGTCACGTCGAGCCCGAGGACGCTCGGCGCGATCTCGCGCACCGCCTGCGACTGCGCGCCGCCGCCGATGAGGAACACGCGCTCGACCTGCACGCCCTGCGCCCGCAGTGCGTCGAGGCCGTCGGCGAGCGCGCACAGCATGCCCTCGACGGCCGCGCGGGCGAGGTGCGCCGGGGTCGTGTTCGCGAGCCGCATGCCGTGCAGCGCACCCGTCGCGTCCGGCTTGTTGGGCGTGCGCTCACCCTCGAGGTAGGGCACGAGGACGAGCCCGTCGGCCCCGGCGGGTGCGGACAGCGCGAGCTCGGAGAGGCCCGCGTGGTCGACCCCGAGCATGCGCGCGGCGGCGTCGAGGACGCGGGAGGCGTTGAGCGTGCAGGCCAGCGGCAGGAACGCCCCGGTCGCGTCGGCGAAGCCCGTGACGAGGCCCGAGCCGTCGGCGCTGGGCGCGGAGGCGATCGCCGAGACGACGCCGGACGTGCCGATCGAGATCGCGACGTCGCCGGGCACGAGCCCGAGGCCGAGCGCCGCGGCGGCGTTGTCGCCGGCGCCGGCGCCGAGCAGCGGACCGCGCGCGCCGACCGTCGAGGTCCCGGCGGGCTCGCCCGGGCGCACGACCCGCGGCAGCACCGCGTCGTGGCCGAGCGCGAGCTCGAGGAGGTCGCGGCGGTAGTCGTCGGTGAAGGGGGACCAGTAACCGGTTCCGGACGCGTCGGAGCGGTCGGTCGTGAGGGCCTCGAGCCCGGTGCGGCCGGAACCCGGCCCGTGGCCGGCGAGGCGCCACGTGAGCCAGTCGTGGGGGAGGGCGACGGCGGCGACGCGCGCGGCGTTCTCCGGCTCGGCGTCGCGCAGCCAGCGCAGCTTCGTCACGGTGAGCGAGGCGACGGGCACCGAGCCGGTCGCCTGGGCCCAGGCGCTCGCGCCGTCCAGCAGCGGGGCGCCGCCGTCAGCGCTGGCGGCGCCGGCGGCACCGTCGCGCGGCGTGCCATCGAGCTCCCCGATGAGGTCGAGGGCTGCCTGCGCGGAGCGCGTGTCGTTCCACAGCAGCGCGTCGCGGACCACGTGGCCGTCCGCGTCGAGGGCGACCATGCCGTGCTGCTGCCCGCCGACGGCGATCGCGTCGACGTCGTCGAGCCCCCCGGCGTCCGCGATCGCGGCCTGGAGCGCGTCCCACCAGCGGGCGGGGTCGATCTCGGTGCCGTCGGGGTGCGAGGCGCGCCCGGAGCGGACGAGCGCCCCCGTCTGCGCGTCGCGGACGACGACCTTGCAGGACTGGGTGGAGGAGTCCACCCCGGCGACGAGCGTCATGTGCGTGTGCCCTTCGTGCGAGGAGCCGGGCCCGGCGTCCGCGTGGTGCGGTCGCCGGGCCCGGCCGGGGTTTCTCGGGTCGTGCGGTCGTGCTGGTCCGGCAGCGGTCAGCGCGCGCCGATGGCGTGCTCGAGCGCGAGCTGGTTGAGGTGCACGAAGTCGAAGCCGCGCGCCGCGACGGCGTCGACGTCGAGGTCCTCGTACGCGGACGTGTCGGCCAGCAGGTCGGCCAGCGTCTCGCCCTCGCTCAGGGTCGGCTGCGCGAGCTCGAGCACGCCGGACGCCTCGAGCGCCGCCTGGACCTCGGGGTCGGCACGGAACGCCAGCGCGCGCTCCTTGAGCAGCAGGTAGGTGCGGATGTTCGCCTCGGCGGACGCCCAGACCCCGTCGAAGCTCTCGGTGCGCGAGGGCTTGTAGTCGAAGTGGCGGGGGCCGTCGTAGCGCGGTCCGCCGCTCGGGAAGCCGTTCTCGATGAGGTCGACCGTCGCGAACGCGGAGAACAGGTCGCCGTGGCCGAAGACGAGGTCCTGGTCGTACTTGATGGACCGCTGGCCGTTGAGGTCGATGTGGAACAGCTTGCCCGCCCACAGCGCCTGGGCGATGCCCGACGTGTAGTTGAGGCCGGCCATCTGCTCGTGGCCCGTCTCGGGGTTGAGGCCGACGATGTCGCCGTGCTCGAGCTTGGCGATGAAGCCGAGCGCGTGGCCGATCGTCGGGAGGATGATGTCGCCGCGCGGCTCGTTGGGCTTGGGCTCGATGGCGATCTTCAGCCCGTAGCCCTTCTCCTTGATGTACGCGGCGACGGTGTCGATGCCCTCGGCGTAGCGGTCGTGCGCGGCGTTGAGGTCCTTCGCGGAGTCGTACTCCGCGCCCTCGCGCCCGCCCCACATGACGAACGTGTCGGCGCCGAGCTCGGCGGCGAGGTCGACGTTGCGGACGATCTTGCGCAGCGCGTAGCGGCGCACGCGGCGGTCGTTCGAGGTGAACGCGCCGTCCTTGAACATCGGGTGCGAGAACGTGTTCGTCGTGACCATCTCGACGGTGATGCCGGTCTCGTCGAGCGCGCCCTTGAAGCGGGCGAGGATCTCGTCGCGCGTCTTCGCGTCGGAGCCGAACGGGACGACGTCGTCGTCGTGGAACGTCACGTGCGCGACGCCGAGCTTGGCGAGCTGGTGCACGGACTCGACCGGGTCGAGCCACGGGCGGGTCGCGTCGCCGAACTGGTCGCGCGCCTCCCACCCGACGGTCCAGAGACCGAACGAGAACTTGTCTGCGGGGGTGGCCTTGGGCGCCATCGGGTTCTCCTCCACGAGAGCCGGCGGGATTTGTTGTATGAGTGAACTTATGCGCGCGAACGGCTAGGGTCAAGTCATGACGTCCGACCGGTCCGCTGCCGCTGCCTCGTTCGAGGTGTCGGCGCAGGCCGCCGCGCCCGCTGCCGCACCGACGGGCCGCGCCGTCGCCCGGGGCGTCCGGGCGTCCGGCGCGCTCCCGGCGCGGGGCCGTCCGTCGGCGACCCGCGTGCGGGCGCCGGGCCGGGCCGCGGGGCAGGCGTCGCTGCGCGAGCACAACCTCAGCCTCGCGCTCCAGCACGTCCTCGACGCCCACGCGCCGCTGTCCCGCGCCGACATCGCGTCCGCGACCGGGCTGGCCCGCGCGACCGTCTCGGGGCTCGTGGACCAGCTCATCGCCGCGCAGCTCGTCGTGGAGCTCGAGCCGCTCGTCTCGCAGCGCGCGGGGCGTCCGGCGGTCCCGCTCGCGCCCGCACGCGGCACCGTGGCGGCGCTGGGCATGGAGGTCAACGTCGACTACGTCGGGGTGCGCGCGCTCGACCTCGCGGGGCGCGTCCTGACCGAGCGGGTCGAGCTGGGGGACCTGCGCGGCAGCCGGCCGGAGGCGGTGCTCGACCGGCTCGCGCAGATGGCAGGGCGGGTCGCGGCGAACCTCAGCGCGGACGGCGTGCGGGTCGCCGGCACGGCGCTCGCGCTGCCCGGGCTGGTCGACCGCGTGACCGGGCCGCTGCGCGTCGCGCCGAACCTCGGGTGGCGGGACGTCGACGTCGTCGCGCACCTGACGAGGCACCCGGTGCTCGCCGGGTTCCCGCCGCGCCTGGCCAACGAGGCGAACCTCGCCGCGCGCGCCGAGGCCCATGCGCGCAGGTCGGCGGGCCGCCCGAGCTTCGTGTACGTCTCGGGCGAGGTCGGGATCGGCGGCGCGATCGTCCTCGACGGCGAGATCTTCCTGGGGCGGCACGGGTGGAGCGGCGAGCTCGGGCACACCGTGCTCGACCCGTTCGGCCCGGGCCGCGGCACGCTCGAGGAGTACGCGGGGCTCGACGCGCTCGTGCGCGGGGCGGGGCTCGAGCCGGGCGCGCCGCTCGCGAGCCTCGTCGCGGCCGCCGACGCGGGGGACCGGGCGGCGCTCGAGTCCCTCCGCCGGGGCGGCACCGCGCTCGGCGTCGCGCTCGCGAACGTGGTCAACGTCGTCGACGTCGGGCTCGTCGTGCTCGGCGGCACGTTCGGGCAGATCTACCCGCACGTGCGCGACGCGGTCGCCGAGCAGCTCGAACGCTGTGTCATCTTCGGGGGGTGGTCGCCCGTCGAGCTGAGCGAGGCCCGGGCGGGGGAGTACCCGGCGATGACCGGGGGTGCCCTCGCGGTGCTGCGCGCGGTCGCGGCGGACCCGATCGGCTGGTTCGGCACGGGCGACGGGGCGGGCCCGGGCGCCCGGAAGGTGCCGGCGCGCACGTGACGTCGGCGGGCGGGCGGCGGGGTGACTCGCACGTTCGGGTGACGCCGCCCGGCAGTCGGGTGTCCGATTCGTCCATGTGACCGCTCACATCGATGCAGACGGGCATCGTCACCGGGATGTGATCCCGCCGTTGTGGAATCGTGACCTTCAACAGTTGTACTGTCCTTGCGCAGGATGGCTTCACATCCTAAATTCAACGCGACAACAAACTCGGGTCGGCCGGCCCGGGTGCAGATCAGGCGAGGGTGCCTGACGGCGACCGCAGGTCGTCACGGGGTACCCCGAACCCGACGCGAGGACGCGTCACCTCACCGCCGGGCAGTCCGGCGGTCGGACGAAGGGTCGACAACGATGTCTCTCAGAAACACCAAGGTCGTCGCGGCGTTCGCCGGCGCGGCGCTGCTCGTGGGCGGCCTCGCGGCGTGCAGCGACGAGCGCGCGGCCGAGACCCCCGAGGGCGACGGCACCGCCGCCGCGGGCGGCCTCATCGGCATCGCGATGCCGACCAAGAGCCTCGAGCGCTGGAACAAGGACGGCGCGCACCTCGAGGAGCTCCTCCAGGAGGCCGGCTACGAGACCACGCTCCAGTACGCCGACAACCAGGTCGACCAGCAGATCACGCAGCTGCAGAACATGATCAACCAGGACCCCGAGGTGCTCGTCGTCGCCTCGATCGACGGCACCGCGCTCGGCCCGGTGCTCGCGCAGGCGAAGGAGAAGGACATCGCGGTCATCGCCTACGACCGCCTCATCAACGGCACCGACGACGTCGACTACTACGCGACGTTCGACAACTACAAGGTCGGCCAGCTCCAGGGCGAGTTCATCGTCGAGCAGCTCGGCCTCGAGACCGAGGCGGGCCCGTTCAACCTCGAGCCGTTCGCGGGCTCGCCGGACGACAACAACGCCAAGTTCTTCTTCTCCGGCGCGTGGGACGTCCTCAAGCCGTACGTCGACGAGGGCAAGCTCGTCACGCCGTCGGGCAAGGCCCCGAAGAGCAACGACGAGTGGACCAGCATCGGCATCCAGGGCTGGGGCTCCGACGACGCCCAGTCCGAGATGGAGAACCGCCTGAACTCGTTCTACGCGGGCGGCACCAAGGTCGACGTCGTGCTCTCCCCGAACGACTCGCTCGCGCTCGGCATCGAGCAGGCGCTCGAGGGCGCCGGCTACACGCCGGGCTCCGACTGGCCGCTCATCACGGGCCAGGACGCCGACGAGGCCAACGTCAAGAACATGCTCGCCGACAAGCAGTCGATGACGGTCTGGAAGGACACCCGCACGCTCGGTGACCAGGTCGCCAAGATGGTCGACCAGATCGTCACGGGCGAGGAGGTCGAGGTCAACGACGAGGAGACCTACGACAACGGCAACAAGGTCGTCCCGACCTACCTCCTGCCCCCGCAGGTCGTCGTGAAGGACGACGTGGAGTCGGTGCTCGTCGAGTCCGGCTTCTACGAGGCCAGCGACCTCGGTCTCTGACCCGAGGTCCCGTCGGCCGGTCGGGGTGGCGCACGCCGCCCCGGCCGGCCTCCGCCGGGACCGTGCCGGGCGTCCGGCGGTCCACCGACCAGCACACGACTGCGAGCAGACATGACAGGCGATCACACGATCCTCGAGATGCGGGGCATCACCAAGACGTTCCCGGGCGTCAAGGCGCTGCAGGACGTCACCCTCGAGGTCAGGCGCGGGCAGGTCCACGCGATCTGCGGGGAGAACGGGGCCGGCAAGTCGACCCTGATGAAGGTCCTCTCGGGCGTGTACCCGCACGGGACCTACGAGGGCGACATCCTCTTCGAGGGCGAGCCCTGCGAGTTCAAGGGCATCCGCGACTCGGAGGAGCGCGGGATCGTCATCATCCACCAGGAGCTCGCGCTGAGCCCGTTCCTGTCGATCGCCGAGAACATCTTCCTCGGCAACGAGCGCTCGAAGCGCGGTGTCATCGACTGGAACAGCACGAACGCCGAGGCCGCGAGGCTGCTCGCCCGGGTCGGGCTCACCGAGAGCCCCGACACCAAGATCATGGACATCGGCGTCGGCAAGCAGCAGCTCGTCGAGATCGCCAAGGCGCTGTCCAAGCGCGTCAAGCTGCTCATCCTCGACGAGCCGACGGCCGCGCTCAACGACGACGACAGCGCGCACCTGCTCGACCTGCTCCGCAGCCTCCAGGGCCAGGGCATCACGTCGATCATCATCAGCCACAAGCTCAACGAGATCGCCGCGATCGCGGACACCACGACGGTCATCCGCGACGGCCGCACCATCGAGACGATGTCGATGCACGGCGACGAGCCCGTCTCCGAGGAGCGGATCATCCGCGCGATGGTCGGGCGCTCGCTCGACGCGCGGTTCCCCGACCGCGACCCCGTGATCGGCGAGGAGGTCCTGCGCATCGAGGACTGGACCGTCCACCACCCCGTGGACCACGGCCGCGTCGTCGTCGACAGCGCCAACCTCTTCGTGCGGCGGGGCGAGATCGTCGGCATCGCGGGCCTCATGGGCGCGGGCCGCACCGAGCTCGCGATGAGCGTGTTCGGCCGCGCGTACGGCTCCAACATCTCGGGCCGCATCCTCAAGGACGGCAAGCCGATCCAGGTCGGCTCGGTGCGCGAGGCGATCCGGCACGGCATCGCGTACGCGACCGAGGACCGCAAGCGCTACGGCCTCAACCTCATCGACACCATCAAGCGCAACGTCTCGTCGGCCGCGCTCGGCAAGGTCGCCCGCCTCGGCGTCGTCGACCGCGAGGGCGAGACGAAGATCGCCGAGCAGTACCGCAAGGACCTCAACGTCAAGACCCCCACGGTCGAGGCCCTCGTCGGCAAGCTCTCGGGCGGCAACCAGCAGAAGGTCGTGCTGAGCAAGTGGATCTTCGCGGACCCCGACGTGCTCATCCTCGACGAGCCGACCCGCGGGATCGACGTCGGCGCCAAGTACGAGATCTACACGATCATGAACGCGCTCGCGGCCCAGGGGAAGGCGATCATCGTCATCTCCTCCGAGCTCCCCGAGCTCCTCGGGACCTGCGACCGCATCTACGCGCTCTCGCAGGGGCGCATCACGGGTGAGGTGTCCCGCGAGGACGCGACCCAGGAGACCCTCATGCACTACATGACCATGGAGAAGGACGGGGCCGCCCGATGAGCACCACCACGACACCCGAGACGCCGGCGCAGGCCCGGGTCTCGCCGCTCGCGCGCCTCCAGGGCATGGGCGGCAACATGCGCCAGTACGGCATCTTCGGCGCGCTCGTCGTGATCGTCGCGCTGTTCCAGGTCCTCACCGACGGCAAGCTCCTGCTGCCCAACAACGTCGCGAGCCTGATCCAGCAGAACGCGTACGTCATGATCCTCGCGATCGGCATGGTCATGGTGATCGTCGCCGGGCACATCGACCTGTCGGTCGGTTCCCAGGTCGCGTTCATCGGCGGGCTCGTCGCGCTGATGATGACGGACTACGGCCTCCCGTGGCTCGTCGCGGTCCTGCTCGGCCTCGTGGTCGGGGCGCTGGTCGGTGCCTGGCAGGGGTTCTGGGTCGCCTACATCGGGATCCCGGCGTTCATCGTCACGCTCGCGGGGATGCTGATCTTCCGCGGGTTCGCGATCCTGCTCGTCGGCGTCACCGTCGCCGGCTTCCCCGCGCCGTTCATCGACATCTCGGGCGGCTCGATCCCGAACTTCCTCGGCTTCGCCGGGAACGCGGACGCCGTGACGCTCGTGCTCGGCGCGCTGGTGATCGCGGCGCTCGTCGGCAGCCAGGTCCGGGCGCGCTCCGTGCTCAAGAAGCACGACCTCAAGACCGAGGCCTTCCCGCTGTTCCTGACCAAGATCGTGCTCATCACGGTCGGCATCGGCGCGGTCACCTGGGTGCTCTCGCAGAGCGCGGGCGGCACCCCGATCGTCCTCATCATCGTCGGCGTGCTGATCCTCGCGTACACGTTCCTCATGGGCCGCACGGTCTTCGGCCGGCACATCTACGCGATCGGCGGCAACGTCCAGGCGGCGGTCCTGTCCGGGGTCAACACGCGCAGCGTGAACTTCTGGATCTTCGTCAACATGGGCTTCCTCGCCGCTGTCGCGTCCGTCGTCGTGACCTCGCGCGCCGGGGCGGCGGTCGCGGCCGCCGGCCAGAACTACGAGCTCGACGCGATCGCGGCCTGCTTCATCGGCGGTGCGGCGGTCACGGGCGGTGTCGGCCGGATCTCCGGGGCCATCATCGGTGCGCTCATCATGGGCGTGCTCAACATGGGCCTGTCGATCCTCTCGGTCGACCCGGCCGTGCAGCAGGCGATCAAGGGCTTCGTGCTCCTGCTCGCCGTCGCGTTCGACCTCATCAACAAGCGCCGCGCGGGCGGCGCGCGCTGAGCCCGAGGCATCCCGCTCTCCCGACGCGCCCGCGTCGACCGGCCCTGCGGGGTCGCGTCGGCGCGGGCGCGTCGCGTCCGGGCCGAGGG
>NZ_JBFTER010000063.1:0-25818 GCF_047229345.1 Cellulomonas jepli
GGCGAGGCCCCCGCGGCCGCGTCGGGCGCCCCGGCCCCCGCGGGCGAGCGTCCGGGCGGTCCCCGTCCCGGTGGCCCGCGCCCCAACCCCGGCATGATGCCGGGCCGCAGCTCGAGCGGCGTCGGCCGCCCGGGCGAGCGCCCGGGTCCTGGCGGTCGTCCTGGTGGCGGCCCCGGTGGTCGTCCCGGTGGCGGCGGCGGTTACGCCGGTCGTCCCGGTGGCGCCCCGGGTGGCGCTCCCGCGGGTGGCGGCGGCTTCGCCGGTCGCCCCGGCGGTGGCGGCGGTCGTCCCGGCGGTGCCGGTCGCGGCAGCACGCAGGGCGCGTTCGGTCGCGCCGGCGGTCGCCCCGTGCGCGGACGGAAGTCGAAGCGCGCGAAGCGCCAGGAGTTCGAGCAGATGCAGGCCCCCTCGTTGGGTGGCGTGCAGGTTCCCCGCGGCAACGGGCGCACCGTCGTGCGCCTGCGCCACGGCTCCTCGCTCAACGACTTCGCCGACAAGATCGACGCGAACCCCGCGAGCCTCGTCACCGTGCTGTTCCACCTCGGTGAGATGGCCACGGCGACGCAGTCGCTCGACGAGGACACGTTCGGCACGCTCGCGGCCGAGCTCGGCTACGTCATCGAGATGGTGTCGGCCGAGGAGGAGGACCGCGAGCTGCTCGGGGCCTTCGACATCGACCTCGACGCCGAGCTCGCGGACGAGGACGACGACCAGCTGCAGCCGCGCCCGCCGGTCGTGACCGTCATGGGTCACGTCGACCACGGCAAGACCAAGCTCCTCGACGCGATCCGCTCCACGGACGTCGTCGCGGGCGAGGCCGGCGGCATCACGCAGCACATCGGTGCCTACCAGGTGCGTCACGTGCACGAGGGCGTCGACCGGGCGCTGACCTTCATCGACACCCCGGGTCACGAGGCGTTCACCGCCATGCGTGCACGTGGTGCGCAGGTCACGGACATCGCGATCCTCGTGGTCGCGGCCGACGACGGCGTGATGCCCCAGACGATCGAGGCGCTCAACCACGCCCAGGCGGCCGGTGTGCCGATCGTGGTCGCGGTCAACAAGGTGGACAAGGAGGGGGCCAACCCCGCCAAGATCCGCCAGCAGCTCACGGAGTACAACCTCGTGGCCGAGGAGTACGGCGGCGACACGATGTTCGTCGACGTCTCCGCGAAGCAGAACCAGGGCATCGACTCGCTGCTCGAGGCGGTCCTCCTCACGGCGGACGCGGCGCTCGACCTGCGGGCCAACCCCGACAAGGACGCGCGCGGCGTGGCCATCGAGGCGAACCTCGACAAGGGACGCGGCGCCGTCGCGACGGTCCTCGTCCAGTCCGGGACGCTGCACGTCGGTGACGCGATCGTCGCCGGCACGGCCCACGGACGTGTCCGGGCGATGTTCGACGAGCACGGCGACACGGTCGACGCAGCAGGGCCGGCGCGTCCGGTCATGGTGCTCGGTCTCGCGTCGGTCCCGCGCGCCGGCGACACCCTCCTGGTGGCGTCCGACGAGCGCACCGCGCGGCAGATCGCCGAGAAGCGCGAGGCGGCCGAGCGTGCCGCCCTCCTGGCGAAGCGTCGCAAGCGCATCAGCCTCGAGGACTTCACGCAGGCGCTCCAGCAGGGCAAGGTCGAGACCCTCAACCTGGTCCTCAAGGGCGACGTCTCGGGTGCCGTCGAGGCCCTCGAGGACGCGCTGCTCAAGATCGACGTCGGGGACGAGGTCGACCTGCGCGTCATCCACCGCGGTGTGGGTGCCATCACGCAGAACGACGTCAACCTCGCGACGGTCGACAACGCGATCATCATCGGGTTCAACGTCAAGTACGCGGAGCGCGTCGAGGAGCTCGCGGACCGCGAGGGTGTGGACGTCCGGTTCTACTCGGTCATCTACCAGGCCATCGACGACGTCGAGGCCGCCCTCAAGGGCATGCTCAAGCCGGAGTACGAGGAGGCGCAGCTCGGCACCGCGGAGGTGCGCGAGGTGTTCCGCTCCTCGAAGTTCGGCAACATCGCCGGTTCGCTCGTGCGCTCCGGGGAGATCCGCCGCAACACGAAGGCGCGCGTGCTCCGCAACGGCACCGTCGTGGGGGACAACCTCACGATCGAGTCGCTCAAGCGGTTCAAGGACGACGCGACCGAGGTCCGCGAGGGCTACGAGTGCGGTATCGGGCTCGGCTCGTTCAACAACATCGAGATCGGCGACACGATCGAGACGTGGGAGATGCGGGAGAAGCCGCGGTCCTGACCGCGTGCTCGACCGCACGACCCGCATGACGCCGTGAACGTCGGGTGGCCCGGACCTGCTGGTCCGGGCCACCTGGCGCTCCGGCACCTGTCGGCCCCGGGAGGGGGTCCGACCGACGACGAAAGGCGGAGATGTCATGGCTGACCACGGTCGCGCGAGGAAGCTCGCGGAGCGCATCCAGCAGATCGTCGCGCAGATGATCGACACGCGGATCAAGGACCCGCGCCTCGGGTTCGCCACGATCACCGACGTGCGCATGACCGGCGACCTGCAGCACGCCGACGTGTTCTACACGGTGCTCGGCGACGACGAGGCGCGGGCAGGGACGGCCGCGGCGCTCGAGAGCGCCAAGGGGCTCATCCGCTCCGAGGTCGGCAAGCAGACCGGGATCCGGCTCACGCCGACGCTCGACTTCCACCTCGACGCGGTGCCGGAGACGGCCGCGCACCTCGAGGCGGCGCTGCTCGAGGCCGCCCGCCGGGACGCCGAGGTCGCCGCGCTCGCCGCGTCGGCCCGGTACGCGGGCGAGGCGGACCCGTACCGCAAGCCGGTCGAGGACGAGGACGACGCGGACGAGGTCCGCTGACGCGTCCCACGCAGACGACGACGCCCGTGCCCCTCACGTTGGGGCACGGGCGCCGTGGCGTCCGGGTCGGGTGGGGCTCGGTTTCCCGGAGCCGTGGAGCGGGTGGCGTCGCCGTCCCGGAGCCGTCAGATCGACGGCACGAGCGACTCGTCGCGGCGCCGCTCGGACAGGAAGGGCAGCGCCCGGGCGAGCGCCTTGTCGATGCGGGAGTCGAGCTCGGCGCCCGTCACCTGGTAGCTCGTGAACTCGGAGTCGTGCGCGTAGATCGCGAGCGGCAGCGTCTCGGCCTGGAAGAAGCCGAACAGCGGCCGGAACTGGTGCTCGAGCGCGAGGGTGTGACGCTCGGAACCGCCGGTCGCGACGAGCAGGACCGGGGTGCCGGTGAGCGCCGTCGGTGCGAGCAGGTCGAAGACGTGCTTGAACAGGCCCGTGTACGAGCCCTTGTAGATCGGGCTCGCCGCGATGACCAGGTCGGCACCGGCGATCTCGGCGAGCGAGCGGGCGATGGGCGAGCCGGGGTCGCCGTAGGTGTCGGTGAAGAACGGCACGAGGTCCGTCACGTGGATGGTGGTGGCGTCGAGCGGCAGGTGCCGGCCGAGGCGCTCGACGATCTCGGCGACGAGCGCCGCTGTCTTGGACGGGACGCTCGGGCTGCCGTTGACGGCGACGACCTTGAGCGGGGCGTCGGTGCTGCGGGTCATGAGGGGTCCTCTCGGGGTCGGTCGGGTCAGACGCCGGCCAGGGCGGGCTCGGCCGCGGGAGCTGTCGCGTACCGGTTCACGGGTCGGTCGAGCCCGAGGTGGTCGCGCAGCGAGGTCCCCGTGTAGCCCTCGCGGAAGAGACCGCGCGCCCGCAGGAGCGGCACGACGTGCTCGGTGAAGGCCTCGATGCCGCCCGGCAGCGACGGGGGCATGACGTTGAAGCCGTCCGCCGCGCCGTGCGTGAACCACTCGGTGATGGTGTCGGCGACCTGCTCGGGCGTGCCGGCCACGACGCGGTGCCCGCGGGCCCCCGCGAGGCGGTGCAGCAGCTCGCGCAGCGTCGGCTGCTCCCGGCGCACGATGCCCGCGACGACCTGCCGGCGGGAGCGGTTGTTGTCGGTCACGTCGCCCGCATCGGCGAACACGTCGAGCGGCACGGGCCGGTCGAGGTCCGCGACGTCGAACGTCGCCTCGGCGAGCGTCGCGAGCTGGCGCAGGCCGTACTCGGGCACGGTGAGCTCGTTGAACTCGCGCTCGAGCGCGCGCGCCTCGGCCTCGGTCCCGCCGAGGAACGGGCTGATCCCGGGCAGGATCTTGACCTGGTCCGGACGGCGCCCGTACCGCTCGACGCCGGCCTTGATGTCGGCGTAGAACGCCTGCGCGTCGGCGAGCTGCTGGTGCGCCGTGAAGATCGCCTCGGCGTGCCGGCTCGCGAACGCCCGCCCCTCGTTGGACGCCCCGGCCTGCACGAGCACCGGGTGGCCCTGCGGCGGGCGCGGGGCGTTCAGCGCGCCCGCGACGCGCAGGTGCTCGCCGCGGAACGCCGCGGGGTGGATGCGCGAGGGGTCCGCGAACCGGCCCGTCGCGCGGTCCGCGAGCACCGCGTCGTCCTGCCAGCTGTCCCACAGCCGGGTCGCGACCTCGACGAACTCCCCGGCGCGCGCGTACCGCTCGCTCGGGTCGGGGTGCTCGTCGAGCCCGAAGTTCGCCGCGGCGGCGGACGCCGCGGTGGTCACGATGTTCCAGCCGGCGCGCCCGCCGCTGAGGTGGTCGAGCGTCGCGAACAGTCGGGCCAGGTTGTACGGGTCGTAGAAGGTGGTCGACGCGGTGGCGATGAGCCCGATGTGGGTCGTGACGGCGGCGACCGAGGCGAGCGTCAGGATCGGCTCGAGGTGGGCGGCGCTGTTGAACTCGATGCCGGGGCTGAGCACAGGGCCGTCGGCGAAGAAGATCGCGTCGAACGCCGCACGCTCGGCGTGCTGGGCGAGCTCGTGGTGGTAGCCGGCGGTGAAGAGGCGGTCGACCGGCGTCGACGGGTGGCGCCAGGCGGCCTCGTGGTGGCCGACCCCGTTGATGAACAGGTTGAGGCTGAGCTGTCGGCGAGCGGGCTGGTCGGACATGGTGGACCTCGCGATCGGTGGGAGGGAGAAGGTCAGGAGGCGTCGACGGGCTCGCCGTCGGGCCCGCTGTCGGGCTCGTACGTGCCGTTGGCGTACGGGTTGTACTCGTTGGTGTAGACGTCGTCCGCGGTGAAGCGGCCCTCGTCGAGCTCGCCGTTGCGCACGAGCCAGTCGATCCACGTCGAGATCTCGCGCTCCTCGATCACGCCGCCCGGCGTCGAGACACCCACCGACTTCCAGAACGGCACCAGCTCGGGCGTCTCGCCGCGGCCGCGGCCCTCGATGATCTGCGTGTAGCGCGCGTGCACCTCCTCGACGGGGGTGACCTGCGTCCAGCGGATCGCGCGGGCGATGCCCTGCACGTAGTCGGCGACGGCCTCGGGGTTCTCCTCGATGAAGTCGTCGCGGAAGATGTACGAGCCGTAGCTGAACTCGCCGAACAGCTCGACCTCGGAGAACAGCAGGCGCAGCCCACCGCGCTCGAGGGCCTTGTCCTGGAACACCGAGCTGATCGCGACGACGTCGACCTGGCCCTCGCGCAGCACCTGCTCGGCGTTGACCGGCGGGACGACCGTGAGCTCGACCTGCGCGATCTCGTCGGCGTCGAGACCCTCCCGGGCGAGCCACTCGCGGATCACGAACTCGCTCTGCGCACCGAGCGTGTTGATCCCGATCTTCTTGCCGACGAGGTCCTGCGCCTCGACGACGGGGGAGCCCTCGAGCGTGTAGAAGCCGCCGAAGGCCTTGGTGTCGGAGCCGTAGTACGAGATGACGGACGTGACCTTCGCGCCCGACGACCGGAGCTTGACGATCGCGCCGTTGAACGCGCCGCCGACGTCGGTCGCTCCCGTCGCGGCGGACTGGATGCTCTGCGGCCCGCCCGTCGAGTTGCCGACCCACTCGAGCCGGACCTTCTCGAAGTAGCCGAGGTCGTCGGCCAGCTCAGGGAGCGTGACCTGACCGGCCGAGCCGTCGTACCGGATGGTCGTCGTGCCGTCGGCGTCGACCGTCGCGGCGTCGGCAGCCCCCGAGCACGCGGCGAGCGTGAGGACGAGCGCTCCTGCGAGGACGGCGGAGGCCGCGGCGGACAGGCGTGAGGACAAGGACATGAGAATGCTCCAGGGAGGTGTTTTCGGGGTCGACGAAAGGGCCGACGCCGTGCTGCGGACGAGCCGGTGGACCGGTCGGGAAAAGGTGGGGCGTGAGGGTTCAGGAGGAGGCGGTGCGCCACCGCGAGAAATGCCGCTCGAGGGCGAGGAGAACGCCGTTGACGCTCACGCCGACGAGCGCGATCGCGATGATCCCGGCGTACATCTTCTCGATCTGGAAGTTGAACTGCGCGTACGTGATCAGGTAACCGAGGCCGGCCTTCGCGCCGACCATCTCGGCGGCGATGAGCACGAGGATCGACGACGCGCCGGCCATCCGGACCCCGGTGAAGACGGTCGGCACCGCGGCGGGCAGCACGACCTTCTGGAAGAGCCGGAGCGACGACAGCCCGAGCGAGCGGGCCGACTTCACGAGCAGCGGGTCGACCGAGCGCACCGCCGAGATGGTCGTGAGCAGCACGGGGAAGGTGCAGGCGTAGACGACGAGCGCGATCTTCGAGGTCTCGCCGATGCCGAGGATCAGGATGAATACCGGCAGCAGCGCGAGCGCGGCGGTGTTCCGGAAGAGCTCCAGGAACGGGTTGAGGACGTCCGACACGCGCCCGTACCAGCCGATCGCGACCCCGAGCGGGATCGCGGCGAGCACCGCGATCGCGAAGCCGGTGCCCGCGCGGCTCAGGCTGGCCCCGAGGTGCAGCGCGAGCTCGCCGCTCGTGACGAGCGTGCCGAACGCGTCGAGCACGCGGCTCAGCGGCGGCAGGAAGACCGCGTCGACGAGCCCCACGCGGGGCGCGACCTCCCAGAGCGTGAGGAACAGGACGAGGACGATCGAGGCGCGCAGCGCTCGTGCGGCGTGGGCGCGCAGGCGCCGGGCGAGGGGAGGGGTCGCGTCGCGGTCCGCGGAGAGGGCGGGCCGGCGACCGAGCGTCGGGGGGTCCGAGAAGGCGACGGTGTCCTCGGCGACCCGGACGGTGAGCGGTGCGGCGCCCGGGTCGGTGCGGGGGGACAGGGTGCTAGGCACGGGCGGGCTCCAGGGTGGCGTGCAGGGGCAGGAGGTCGGTCTCGGCGTCGTCGACGTCCGCGGTCGGGCTGTGCAGCTCGGTCCAGACCCGGTGCCGCAGGCGCCCGAACTCGGGGTCGGAGCGGATGTCCTCGGACCGGCTGCGGTCCAGGTCGACGTCGATCACCGTGCGCAGGCGGCCGGGACGCGGGCTCATCACGGCCACGCGCTGACCCAGGTAGAGGGCCTCGTCGATGCCGTGGGTGATGAAGACGATCGTGGTCCCGGTCGCACGCCAGATGCGCAGGAGCTCGTCCTGCAGCGTCTCGCGCGTCTGGGCGTCGAGCGCCGCGAACGGCTCGTCCATGAGGAGCACCTCGGGCTCGAACGCCAGCGCCCGGGCGATCGCGACGCGCTGCTTCATGCCGCCGGACAGCTCGTGCGGGTAGCGCTGCTCGAAGCCGCTCAGCCCCACGAGGTCGAGGTAGCGCCCGGAGATCTCCGCACGCCGTGCCCGGCTGAGGCCTTTCGCCTCGAGGCCGAGCTCGACGTTGGCCCGCGCCGTCCGCCAGGGCAGCAACGCGTACTGCTGGAAGACGACGCCCCGGTCGAGCCCGGGCCCGGTGAGCGGCTGGCCGTCGAGCAGGATCGCGCCCGACGACGGCTGCGTGAGGCCCGCGAGCAGGTCGAGCAGCGTCGACTTGCCGCAGCCGGAGGGCCCGACGACGGTCAGCAGCTGCCCCGCGGGCACGTCGAGCGTGAAGTCGTCGAGCGCGGTGAACAGCGTGCGTGCGCCGCGTCCGCGGGTGTCGTCGCGGACGGTGAAGTCCTTGTGGACGTGGTCGAACCTGAGCTTGGGCGTGGGCATGACGTGCCTTTCCGGGCAGGGGTGCGCGGGAGCAGGGCGGGGGTGCAGGTGCCGGTGGGACGAACCGTCCCCGGAGGCGCAGCGCGGGGGTGGACGGCCTGTCGGCAGCCGGTGCGCACCGGCCGCTCCCGGTCCGTCGGGACGCGTGGAGCACGCGAGGCGCGCGCGAGTCGTCCGTCGTGGGGCGGAGGGGGAGCGGTCGCCGCGCGGCCGGCTGCGGTCAGCCGGTGCCTGGCGAGCAGGTCCCGGCGTCGGGACGGGTGCTCAGCGGGGGCGGCTGGACGCGCAGGGCGCGCGGTGGTGCGCCGGGCGCGGTGCGGTGACTACCGACAGAGCCGGCTGGCGACGCGCATGAGGTCGACGGCGCGCTGGGACGTGAGGTGGACCGGCAGGTGCCCGGACGGGCGACCCTCGGCGACCTCGCGCAGTGCGGCGTCGGTGAACATGTCGGGAAAACTAGTGACACGGTTCGAGGCGGCGCAATACGCATCCAGGGGGTGAGACGACGGCATCGCCCGGGGATGCGTCGACCTTCCCTTTCCGGGGCTGTCGCGCAGCGGAAATCCCGGGGCGGGAACGGCGCGCGAAGAATTCTGCCCCGTCCCGGGGTGCGGCCGGGTGCGAGCGGAATTCTCGCGCCCGGAATTGTGCTCAACCGCAGGGCCGGGCGCTGCTGCCTGTCGCCTGGATCCGCGGACGGGGAGACCGACGGCCCGCGGGCCGGTCCGCCGGCCGAGGCGGCGAGGGTGCCGCCCACCCCTGCCGCGCGTGGGTCCGCCCTGTTAGCGTGGTTCGCGCACATCGTCCCGGGCTGCTCCACATCGTCGTGAGAGCGCTCCCATGAATGGAGACACCGTGGTTTCCTTCCCCGACGCGAGCGCCCGTGCCTCGGGCGCCGCTGCAGCAACGGTGGCGGTCCTCGCCCTCGCGGCCGCCGTCAGCCCCGTCGCCCTCGCCGGCCCCGTGACCGAGGTGCACGACTTCTCGACCGGACCGGAGGGCTGGTTCTCCTACCCGCCGGAGGCCGTGACGACCTCGACCGACACCGGCGAGCTGTGCGCCGCGGTCGGCGCGCACACGGGCAACCCGTGGGACGTCGCGATCCAGCACGACGCCGTGACCTTCGAGCGCGACGCCACGTACGTCGTCGAGTTCGACGCGCACGCGAGCCGCGCCGTGACGGTTCCCGTGCAGGGCGGCCCCGGCTACCCCGCAGCGTTCGGGGCTGCCGTGCAGCTCGACGGGTCGCAGACGCCGGAGCGCGTCGAGCTCACGTTCTCGCCGTCGGCGTGGCCCACCGGCGAGGGCAGCCCCGTCGCGGACGACTGGACCACGACGACCGGCAACGTCTCGTTCCAGCTCGGCAACCAGGGCGAGCCGTACGAGCTGTGCCTCGACGACTTCTCCATCACGCCGCTCGGCACGAACCTGATCCCGAACGGCGACTTCGCGAGCGGCTCGACCGACCCGTGGTTCGTCGCCGGGGACCTCGGCACCGCGGACGTGTCGAGCGGCGCGCTCGTCGTCCCCGTGCCCGCCGGCTCGGGGATCTACTCCGGCGTCGGGTTCAACGGCCTCGCGATCGAGGAGGGGACCAGCTACACCCTGACCTTCGACGCCAGCGCGTCCGAGGACCGCACCGTCCGCGCGATCGTCGGCGAGAACGGGGGCAGCTACGGCACCGTCCTCGACAAGACCGTCGCCCTGACGAGCGAGCCGACGACCGTCTCCTACACGTTCACCGCCACCGACTCCTACCCGGCGACGACGACCCCGGGCGGGCCGTTCGAGGGTCAGCTCGCGTTCCAGGTCGGCGGGCGCGGGGACGACTGGACGTTCACGCTCGACGACGTCTCGCTCGTGGAGAGCCTGACGCCGCCCCCGCCGTACGAGCCCGACACGGGTCCGCGCGTCCGGGTCAACCAGGTCGGGTACCTGCCGGCCGGTCCCAAGCAGGCGACGCTCGTGACCGAGCAGACCGAGCCCGTCGTCTGGCAGGTCCGCACCGTCTCCGGAGCCGTCCTCGCCGAGGGTGACACGGTGCCCGCCGGCGTCGAGCCGAGCTCGGGCCTGAACGTGCACACGATCGACTTCGGCACGCTGACGACCGAGCACGACGGGCTCGTCCTGGCGGCCGACGGCGAGACCAGCCGCCCGTTCGACGTCGACCCCGACCTCTACCAGCAGCTCCGGTACGACGCACTGAACTTCTTCTACCTCATGCGCAGCGGCACCGAGATCGACGCCTCGATCGACGCGGACTACGCGCGGCCGGCGGGGCACGTCGACGTCGCGCCCAACAAGGGCGACGGCGCGGTGACGTGCCTCACGGCGGCCGACGAGGGCGCCGGCTGGGCCTACGGCGACTGGACGTGCCCCGAGGGGTACGCGCTCGACGTGCGCGGCGGCTGGTACGACGCCGGTGACCACGGCAAGTACGTCGTCAACGGCGGCATCGCCGCGGCGCAGCTCCTGAGCACCTACGAGCGCACCCTGCACGCCGGCACGGCCGAGCCCGGTGCGCTCGCGGACGGCACGCTCGCCGTCCCCGAGAGCGCGAACGGGGTGCCCGACGTGCTCGACGAGGCGCGCTGGGAGCTCGAGTTCCTGCTCAGCATGCAGGTGCCCGCGGACGGCGGGGAGTACGCCGGCATGGTGCACCACAAGATCCACGACGTCGGGTGGACGGGCCTGCCGCTGCTGCCGTCGGAGGACCCGCAGGAGCGCCGGCTCGCCCGGCCGTCGACCGCGGCGACGCTCAACCTCGCCGCCGCGGCCGCGCAGGGCGCGCGCCTGTTCGCCGACCACGACCCGGAGCTCGCGGCCGAGCTCCTCGCCGCCGCACGCACCGCCTGGGACGCCGCGCAGGCGCACCCGGCGGTCCTCGCCCCGGACGCCGCGGGCAACAACGGCGGCGGTGCGTACAGCGACGGCACGGTGACGGACGAGTTCTACTGGGCCGCTGCGGAGCTGTTCCTGACGACCGGCGAGGACGCGTTCGCCGAGCACGTGCTCGCGAGCCCGCACGCGACGGGCGACGTCTTCGGGCCCGGCGGCATGAACTGGGGGAGCACCGCGGGCCTTGGCCGCCTCGACCTGGCGACCGTCCCGCACGACCTCCCGACGCGCGACGCGATCCGGCAGTCGGTGCTCGACGCCGCCGACGCGTACGTCGCCACGCAGGACGCCCAGGCGTGGGGGAGCACCTACGTGCGACCCGACGGCCTGTACGAGTGGGGCTCGAACAGCATGGTGCTCAACACCACGGTCGTGGTCGCCACCGCGTTCGACCTCACGGGCGACGAGACGTACCGGCGCTCGGCGCTCGAGGCGGTCGACTACCTGCTGGGCCGCAACGCCCTCAACATGTCGTACGTCTCGGGCTACGGCGAGGTCAGCGCTCAGCACCAGCACAACCGCTGGTTCCCGCTCTCGGTCCCGGGGGTGTCCCCGGACGGCTCGCTCGCGGGCGGTCCGAACTCGACGACCGGCACCTGGGACCCGACGATGCAGGCGGCGTTCGCGGGCGGTTGCGCGCCCTCGATGTGCTACCTCGACGAGCTCGGGTCGTGGGCGTCGAACGAGGTCGCGATCAACTGGAACTCGGTGCTCTCGTGGGTCGCGTCGTTCGTCGCCGACCAGGGCGACGGGTCCGCGGACGCGAGCACGCCCGTGCGGGTCACGCAGCAGCCGGCCGACGCGACCGTCGCGCCGGGCGCGAGCGCGACGTTCACCGCCGCGGCCGACGGCGTCCCGGTGCCGACCGTGCGGTGGCAGGCGCAGCGGCCCGGTGCGCGGTGGGTCGACGTCCCGGGGGCGACGAGCACGACGCTCACGGTGACCGCCGCGCTCGCCGACCACGGCACGCTCTACCGTGCGGTCTTCACCAACGCGTCCGGCTCGGAGGCCACCGACGTCGCGCGCCTCGCCGTCGTCGCCACCGAGCGGCTCACGGTGCGGCTCTCGTCGCCGGCGCTCCGCGCGGGTGGCCACGTGACGGTGGCCGTGCAGGGAGCGGCCGCCCGGGAGGTCGTCCAGGTCCGGCTCGGTGACGAGGTCCTGGAGACCCGGGCCGTCCGCAAGGACGGCACGGTGTCGGTCAGCGTGCACGTCCCGCGCCACACCGACCCCGGCGCGTACTCCGTGACCGTGCGGGGGACGTCGTCCGGGCGTGAGGGTTCCGCGACGCTGCAGGTGCTGCCTGCCCCGCGTCGTTCCTGACGTCCGGTGCGAGGGGTCGGGCGCCGGCCCGGCCCCTCGCACCGCACGAGGCGCAGACCGCGCACACGCCGCGACCGCAGCTGCGTCTGCTCGCGCACGACGCAGACGCAAAGGCGACCCGTCGCCCCGCGGCTGATCCGCGCGTGCGGTTCGGGGCGTGGCCCGGGTCGCCGCCCGGCGGAGGGCTGCCGGCACGTGCCGGCGGATAGCCTGCCGGGCATGAACCCGACCGACGACGCACCACGGACCGCGCGCCAGCGCCCTGCGCCCGGCCTGCGCCGGCCCACCGCGCCGGACGGGCTCGTCGTCGTCGACAAGCCGGCGGGGATGACGAGCCACGACGTCGTCGCCCGGATGCGCCGCATCGCCGGGACGCGCAAGGTCGGGCACGCGGGGACGCTCGACCCGATGGCGACCGGGGTGCTCGTCGTCGGGGTCGGACGCGCGACGAGGCTGCTCACGTACGTCGTCGGCGCGGACAAGGAGTACCGCGCGACGGTCCGGCTCGGCGTCCGCACGACGACCGACGACGCCGAGGGCGAGGTCGTGGCGGTGGTCGACGCGTCGGCCGTGACGCGGGACGACCTGTCCGCGCCCGTCGTCGCGCTGACCGGGCGCATCGAGCAGGTCCCGAGCTCGGTGAGCGCGATCAAGGTCGACGGCCAGCGCGCGTACGCACGCGTCCGGGCGGGGGAGGACGTCGCGCTCGCGGCGCGGCCGGTCACCGTGAGCCGCTTCGACGTGCACGAGGTGCGGCGCGCCGGGGAGGGGGACGGGCCCGTGCCCGCCGGTGTGGTCGACGTCGACGTCACGGTCGTGTGCTCGTCGGGCACCTACGTCCGCGCGCTCGCCCGCGACCTCGGTGCGGCGCTCGGCGTCGGCGGGCACCTGACCGCGCTGCGGCGCACCCGGGTCGGCGGCTACGACCTGGCGGGGGCCCGCACGCTCGACGAGCTGCTCGCCTGGCCCGAGGACGTCCCCCTCGAGGTCCTGCCGCTCGCGGACGCCGCGCGCGCCACGTTCCCGGTCCGCGAGCTCACGGCGCAGGAGGCCGCGGCCCTGTCGTACGGCAAGCGCATCGCGGCGGACCCCGACCCCGATGAGCCGGGCGCGGCGACGGCCGGCACCTCGACGGGTGGTGCGGCCGCGGGCGGCGCGGCGCCGGACCGCGTGGCTGCCGGCGGCCCGGTCGCGGCGATCTCGCCCGACGGGACGCTCGTCGCCCTGCTCGAGCGGCGTGGCGAGCACGCGGCGCCCGTCCTCGTGTTCGCCCCCGCCTGACCCGACCGCGCGGGGTCGCGCCGGACCGGGCCGTCGGGCCTGCCGGTCAGGCCGGATGGACCGCGCCGGCTCGGCCGGGACGCCGCCCGTCGCGACGGCGGGCGTCAGGGACGGTCGAGCAGGAAGCGCAGCAGCCCGGTGAGCGACAGGCCGTCGCCGATCCCGCCGTCGCGCACGAGGGCGCGGACCTCGTCGAGCGGCACCCAGGCGACGCGCTCCGACTCGAAGGCGTCCGCGGGCTCGCCGACGTGGGTGGCGCCGTCGGCGACGAACACGTGGAAGGTCTGGTCGCTGGAGCCGTTGGTCGGGTGGTAGCTGACGAGCGGGCGCAGCGGCCCGGGGCGCCAACCGGTCTCCTCGAGCGTCTCGCGCGCCGCCGCGTCCGCCGGCTCCTCACCGTCCTCGAGACGCCCCGCCGGGATCTCCCAGCCCCACGAGTCCGTGATGAACCGGTGACGCCAGAGCATCAGGACGCCCCGCTCCGTGTCGTGCACGACCGTGCCGGCGGCGTGCGCCGGCATCCGCACGACGTGGTGGTCGAGCCGTCCCACTCCCGGGACCTCGACGTCCACGAGCGCGACCCGCACCCAGGGGGAGTCGTACACGGTCCGCTCGCCGAAGGTCTGCCATCGCATCGTCCGACCCTAGGGCCCGCGCGCCGCCGCCTCCGCAGCCCGGGCGCCCACGCCGCCGGGGTGGGCGCCGTCCGGCGGCACCTCCCGTGCGTGGCAGGCTTGTCCCCGCCTGACCGGCCGCCACCCGCGGCCCCGTCTCCGAGGAGTGCGCGTGCACCGCTGGACCGACCTTGCCGACGTGCCGGACGGCTTCGGCCCGTCCGTCGTGACGATCGGCAACTTCGACGGCGTGCACCGCGGCCACGTCAGCGTGCTGACCCGGCTCGTCGCGGACGCACGCGCGTCCGGCGCAGCCGCGGTCGGGGTCACGTTCACGCCGCACCCGCAGCAGGTGCACCGTCCCGAGCAGGCGCCGCCGCTCCTCACCGGTGACGCGGACCGTCTCGAGCTGCTCGCCGGAACCGGCCTCGACGCCGTGCTGCTCCTGCCGTACACGCTGGAGTTCGCGCGGCAGACACCCGCCGAGTTCGTCGAGCGGTACCTCGTCGGCGGCCTCGCGGCGCGGACCGTCGTCGTCGGTCGCGACGTGCGCTTCGGCTGGGAGAACTCGGGCGACCTCGGCACGATGATCGAGCTCGGGCGCCGGTACGGGTTCACGGTGGAGGTGCTCGAGGACGTCGTGCCGGAGCCCAGCGCGAGCGAGGGCGAGGGGCACCGCCGGTGGTCGTCGACCTGGGTCCGCGAGCTGCTCGACGCGGGTGACGTCGCGGGCGCCGCGCACGTGCTCGGGCGGCCGCACCGGCTGCGCGGCGTCGTCGTGCACGGCGACGCCCGCGGGCGCGAGCTGGGGTTCCCGACGGCGAACCTCGCGCCGGACGCGACCGGCATGGTGCCCGCCGACGGCGTCTATGCCGGCTGGCTGCGCCGGGTCACCGGGCCCGGCGCCGCCGCGGCGGACGCGCCGGAGGTGCTGCCCGCGGCGGTGTCGATCGGCACCAACCCGACGTTCGCGGGGCTCCAGCGCCGCGTCGAGGCCTACGTGCTCGACCGCACGGACCTCGACCTGTACGACGACGAGGTCGTCCTCGAGCTCGTCGACCGGCTGCGCCCGACGGAGCGGTTCGACTCGGTCGAGGCGCTCGTCGAGCAGATGCACGACGACGTCGCGCGTGCGCGTGCCGTCCTGGCGGGCGGGCCGGCGCCGACCGCCCGGTGAATTGGGCCGCAGGTCACCGACTGGTAACATGCAGGTGCCGTCAGATCGGCCGCGGACCGAGAGCGCTCGGGTGGACATGCCCCGGAGCACCGCGCAACGAGTACACACCTGGAGAACCGTGCCCCTCGACAGTGCCACCAAGCAGTCCATCATGACCGAGTACGCGACCCACGAGGGCGACACCGGTTCCCCGGAGGTCCAGATCGCGATGCTCACGCAGCGCATCAAGGACCTCACCGAGCACCTCAAGGCGCACAAGCACGACCACCACAGCCGGCGTGGCCTGCTGCTCCTGGTCGGCCAGCGTCGCCGCCTCCTGGGCTACCTCCAGAAGGTCGACATCAACCGCTACCGCAGCCTGATCGAGCGTCTCGGCCTGCGCCGCTAGCACCTCGGACCAGCCCGGACCCCCAGGGTCCGGGCTGGTTCCGCGTCGGGCACGTCCAGGTGGACGCGCCCGGCAGGCACGACGAGCACCACCAGCACCACCCACCGCGCCGACCACCCGTCCGGTCCTCGGTAGTGGCGTCCGGAGCCCCGCTCCGGGTACCTCGATCGAAGACCGCCGTGGTCAGGCCGGCGCCTTCAACGAAGAGGAGGGCACCCATGGAGGGTCCCGAGATCCAGTTCGCCGAGGCAGTGATCGACAACGGTCGCTTCGGCACCCGCACCGTGCGCTTCGAGACCGGGCGCCTCGCCCGTCAGGCGGCCGGCGCGGCCGTCGCGTACCTCGACGGCGAGACCACGCTGCTGTCGGCCACCACGGCCGGCAAGCACCCGAAGGAGCAGTTCGACTTCTTCCCCCTGACGATCGACGTCGAGGAGCGGCAGTACGCCGCGGGCAAGATCCCCGGCTCGTTCTTCCGCCGTGAGGGCCGCCCCTCGACCGAGGCGATCCTCGCGTGCCGTCTCGTCGACCGCCCGCTGCGCCCCCTGTTCGTCAAGGGCCTGCGCAACGAGGTCCAGGTCGTCGTGACCGTCCTGTCGATCCACCCGGACGACGCGTACGACGTGCTCGCGATCAACGCCGCGTCGATCTCCACCCAGCTCTCGGGCCTGCCGTTCTCCGGCCCGGTCGCCGCGGTGCGCGTCGCGCTCATCGACGGCCAGTGGGTCGCGTTCCCGCGCTACTCCGAGCGCGAGCGCGCCACGTTCGACATGGTCGTGGCCGGCCGCGTCGTCGGCGACGACGTCGCGATCGCGATGATCGAGGCCGAGGCGCCCGAGAAGGCGTGGAACCTCATCAAGGAGGAGGGCGCGACCGCCCCCACCGAGGACGTCGTCTCGCAGGGCATCGAAGCCGCGAAGCCGTTCATCCGCGTGCTCGCCGAGGCGCAGGCCGACCTGGCCGCGCGTGCCGCGAAGCCCACGCAGGAGTTCCCGGTCTTCCCCGAGTACCAGCCCGACGCGCTCGAGGCCGTCCAGGCCGCCGCTGCCGGCCCGCTCGGCGAGGCGCTCACGATCGCGGACAAGCAGACCCGCGAGAACCGTCTCGACGAGGTCAAGGCCGAGGTCCTCGGCCAGCTCGGCGAGCAGTTCGCCGGCCGGGAGAAGGAGCTGTCCGCAGCCGTCCGCTCGGTCACCAAGACGCTCATCCGCCAGCGCATCCTCACGGACGGCTTCCGGATCGACGGCCGTGGCCTGCGCGACATCCGCACGCTCTCGGCCGAGGTCGAGGTCCTGCCCCGCGTGCACGGCTCCGCGATCTTCGAGCGCGGCGAGACGCAGATCATGGGCGTCACGACGCTCAACATGCTGCGCATGGAGCAGCAGCTCGACACGCTCTCCCCGGAGACGCGCAAGCGCTACATGCACAACTACAACTTCCCGCCGTACTCCACGGGCGAGACGGGGCGCGTCGGCTCGCCGAAGCGCCGCGAGATCGGTCACGGGGCGCTCGCCGAGCGTGCGCTCATGACCGTCCTGCCGAGCCGCGAGGAGTTCCCCTACGCGATCCGCCAGGTCTCCGAGGCGCTCGGCTCGAACGGCTCGACGTCGATGGGCTCGGTCTGCGCCTCGACGCTGTCGCTGCTCAACGCCGGTGTCCCGCTGCGCGCGCCGGTCGCCGGCATCGCGATGGGCCTCGTCTCCGACCAGGTCGACGGCCAGACGCGCTACGCCGCGCTGACCGACATCCTGGGCGCCGAGGACGCGTTCGGCGACATGGACTTCAAGGTCGCCGGCACGCGCGAGTTCGTCACGGCCATCCAGCTCGACACGAAGCTCGAGGGCATCCCCGCCTCGGTGCTGACCGGCGCGCTGAACCAGGCCAAGGAGGCGCGCCTCGCGATCCTCGACGTCATCAACGAGGCGATCGACGCGCCCGACGAGATGAGCCCGTACGCCCCGCGCGTCATCACGGTGCAGGTCCCGGTCGACAAGATCGGCGAGGTCATCGGCCCGAAGGGCAAGATGATCAACCAGATCCAGGCCGAGACCGGTGCCGACATCTCCATCGAGGACGACGGCACGGTCTTCATCGGCGCCACCGACGGTCCGTCGGCGGAGGCCGCGCGGGCGGCGATCAACGCGATCGCCAACCCGCACATGCCGGAGATCGGCGAGCGCTTCGTGGGGACCGTCGTCAAGACGACCACCTTCGGCGCGTTCATCTCCCTGTCGCCCGGCAAGGACGGCCTGCTCCACATCTCGCAGATCCGCAAGCTCGTCGGCGGCAAGCGCGTGGAGAACGTCGAGGACGTGCTCGGCGTGGGCCAGAAGGTCCAGGTCGAGATCGGCGAGATCGACCCGCGCGGCAAGCTCTCGCTGCACGCGGTGATCGACGAGACCGCGGCGACGGAGGACGCGGCCTCGGCCGAGACCGCCGCCACCGAGCCGGCCGAAGCCTGACGTGCCGCTGGACCTCCCGCTCGCACGGCCCGGTGACCCGGGCAGCGAGCTGACCGCCGGGCAGGACGGCGACGCCATCGTGCGTCGGTCCGTCCTGCCCGGCGGGGTCCGCGTGCTCAGCGAGCACATGCCCGGCCTGCGCTCCGCGACCGTCGGGGCGTGGGTCGGCATCGGCTCGCGCGACGAGCGCGACGGGCACCACGGGTCGACCCACTTCCTCGAGCACCTGCTCTTCAAGGGCACGGCGCGGCGCAGCGCGATGGACATCGCCGAGGCGTTCGACGAGGTCGGCGGCGAGGCCAACGCGGCCACCGGCAAGGAGCACACGTGCTACTACGCGCGCGTGCTCGACACCGACCTGCCGATGGCGGTCGACGTCATCGCGGACATGGTGACGTCCGCGCGCCTGGACACCGACGAGCTCGAGACCGAGCGCGGCGTGATCCTCGAAGAGCTCGCGATGAACGACGACGACCCGAGCGACGTCGTGCACGAGCGCTTCGCGGAGGCCGTGCTGGGCACGCACCCGCTCGGGCGCCCGATCGGCGGCACCCCGGACACGATCCGGGCGGTCCCGCGCGACGCCGTCTGGGAGCACTACCGGGAGCACTACCGCCCGGCGACCCTCGTGGTCACGGCCGCGGGCGGCGTCGACCACGACGTGCTCGTCAAGCAGGTCGCGCACGCGCTCGCCGAGGGCGGCTGGGACCTCGCGGACGGCGTCGCACCCAACGCCCGCCGCGGGGCAGCGGACGTCGAGGGCGGCATCCCGGCGGAGGGCTCGCAGATCACGGTCTCGCGGACCACCGAGCAGGCGAACGTCATCGTCGGCGGCACGGGCCTCACCGCCACCGACCCGCGCCGGTTCACGCTCTCGGTCCTCAACGCGGTGCTGGGCGGCGGCATGTCCTCGCGCCTGTTCCAGGAGATCCGCGAGAAGCGCGGCCTGGCGTACTCGACGTACTCGTTCGCCTCGGGGCACGCCGACACCGGCGTCTTCGGGCTCTACGCCGGGTGCGCGCCGGGCAAGGTCGACGAGGTCACCGAGCTCCTCGTGGCCGAGTGGGAGCGTCTCGCCGACTCCGGCATCACCGCGGCGGAGCTCCAGCGCTCGATCGGCCAGCTCTCGGGCGGCATGGTCCTGGGCATGGAGGACACCGGGTCGCGCATGAGCCGGCTCGGCAAGTCCGAGCTCGTGCACGGCGAGCTGCTCTCGGTCGACGAGACGCTGGAGCGGATCCGGGGCGTGCGCGCGTCGGACGTCCAGGAGCTCGCGGCCGAGCTCGCGTCGCGGCCCCGGTCCCTCGTCCGGATCGGTCCCTTCGCCGCCTGAAACGTCGCCGCACGTGGCGGCCGAGCACACCACCGCCCGCTCTCGCACCACGCGAGGGCGGGCGGTCTGCGGTGCGTCGCGCGACTACTAGGGTGGTCACCCGTGAGCGAGCAGATCAGGGTCGCCGTCCTCGGGGCCGCGGGACGCATGGGGTCGACGGTCGCCCGGGCCGTCGAGGCGGCGCCGGGCCTCGAGCTCGTCGCGGCGCTCGACGCCGGTGACGACGTGGCCGCCGCGGTGCGCTCCGCCGGGGCGCACGTCGCCGTCGACTTCACGGTGCCCAGCGCGACGGCCGCGAACGTGCGCGCGCTGGTCGACGCCAGGGTGCACGCGGTCGTCGGCACCACGGGCTGGACCTCCGAGGCGCTCGACGCCGTGCGTGCGCAGCTCGCGACGCGGCCCGGCGTCGGCGTGCTGATCGCCCCCAACTTCGCGCTCGGCGCGGTGCTCGCGATGACGTTCGCCGCGCGGGCGGCCCGCTACTTCGAGTCCGTCGAGGTCGTCGAGCTGCACCACCCGGACAAGGTCGACGCCCCGTCCGGCACCGCGCGGCACACCGCCCAGGCGATCGCCGCCGCACGGGCGCAGGCAGGGCTCGGCCCGAGCCCGGACGCGACGAGCACGACCCTCGACGGCGCGCGCGGCGCGGACGTCGACGGCGTGCGCGTCCACGCGGTCCGGCTGCGCGGGCTCACCGCGCACGAGGAGATCCTGCTCGGCAACCGCGGTGAGCAGCTGACCATCCGGCACGACTCGTTCGACCGGGAGAGCTTCATGCCGGGCGTCGTGCACGCCGTGCGCGTGATCGCCGACCACCCCGGGCTGACCGTGGGCCTCGAGCACGTGCTCGACCTCGGGTGACGGCGTGACGGGCGCCCCGGCGCGCAGCGGCGCGCGGTGGCGGTCGATCGCCGGCGCGGTCGCCCTCACGGCGCTGCTCGCCCTCTACGTGTGGGCCGTGGCGGCGCGCGCGCTGACCCTGCTGCGCACCGGCGACCCCGTCGGCATCGGGCTGGGTGCGGCCGTCCTCGTGCTCCCGCTCATCGCCGTGTGGTTCGTCGTGCGCGAGTGGCGCCTCGCGGTGCACGTGCAGCGCATGGCCGACGAGCTCGCGGCGACCGGGGGGTTGCTCGCCGACGACCTGCCGCGCTCGCCCGGCGGGCGCATCGACCGTGCGGCCGCCGACGCGGCGTTCGAGTCCGTCCGCGCGCAGACCGAGGCCACGCCGGACGACTGGGGCTCCTGGTACCGGCTCGCGTTCGCCTACGACGCCGCGGGGGACCGGCGCCGCGCGCGGGCGGCGCTGCGCACGGCCGCTCGGCTGCACCGGGGGCGGTAGCGGGCCGACGCTCGGCGGGGCGGCGGAGGGTGCCGGGGCCTCGCGGCGGACGGTGCTCGAGCCGTCGCCGGCCGCGGCACGAGCGCAGCTCCGTGGCTGACGTGCCCCTCGGCCCGACCCGTCAGATGCCGGCGGACCAGCGGTGCTCGCGGACGGTGACGTCCTCGCCGTCCGGGCCGGTCCCCGTCGCGAGCGCCCGGACCGCGTCGTCGGCGCCCAGCCCGGCGGACGTGAGGAACTGAGCCCGGGCCGCGTCGCCGTCGAGCACCCAGGTCTGCAGGTGGTCCGCGCCGTCCTCGCGCAGGAGGTCGACGGCCGCCGCGAGGAGGCGCGAGCCGTGCCCGACCCGCTGCGACCCCGGGGTCACCTCGAGCGCGAGCAGCTCCCCGCCGGGTGCGGCGAGGGGCGTGTCCTCCGGCGCCGGCACGGGCGCGACGGCCGCGAAGCCCACGACGTCGGCTCCTTCGCACGCGACGAGCACGCGGTAGCCGCGCCCCGGGGGAAAGGTGATCGCCCGGGCCCAGCGCTCGGCGAACGCGGCGCCGTCGAGCTGCGCGAGCACGTCGGGCCCGAGGGTTGCCGCGTGCGCGCTGCGCCAGGCGGCGAGCTGGATCGCCGCGATCGCGAGCTCGTCGCCCGGGACCGCCGGGCGTACCGAGACGTCGGCCTGCTCGCTGAAGAGGGCCATCACGGCGTCGCGGTGAGCGTGCGCGGGACCGGGAGCAGGGGGAGGGGCACGACGGACTCCGGGGAGGCAGGGATCGGGAGGGCGGTGCGCGTTCGCGGCGGGCGTCGGTACGGCCGTCCGAGGCAGGTTACCAACGCCCGACGCCAGGGCCGACGCCATGCACGGCTGCCCGTGGGGACGCCGCGGGCGGCACCGTGCACGGCTGCCCGTGCGGACGCCGCGCGCGTCGCCGTGCCCGGCTGACCCGCCTCGACTCCCCGAGCACCGTCACGGCATCCCGAGCGCCCGCAACACCCCGGCGGTGAGCGCGGCTGCCGCGACGACGACGACGAACGGCGCCCGCAGCGCGAGCGCGAGCCCCGCGACCGCCAGCGCGGGCAGCCGTGCGTCCAGGACGAGCGCCCGTCCGTCCGTGAGCGTCTGCACGCCGACGAGCGCCGAGAGCAGCGCGACGGTGACCAGGGCGGCGGTGCGGGCCACGCGCGGCTCGGCGAGCCAGTGCTCGGGCACGAGGTGACCGACGAGCTTGATCGCGAAGCAGACCGCGGACGCGGCGAGGATCGCGAGCCAGGTCATCGTGTGGTCGCTCATGCGCGTGCCTCCCGGGCGGGCGTGCGCCAGCCGAGCAGGATCGCCACCGCGGCGGCCGCGAGGACCGGGATGCCCGCGGGTGCGAGCGGCGTGAGGGCGAGCGCGACGACGACGGCGACCGCGGCGACGAGCCGGGCCGGGCCGGTCGCGAGCCGGGGCCACACGAGCGCGAGGAACGCCGCGGCGGCGGCGGCGTCGAGCCCGTACCGGCGCGGGTCGCCGAGCGCGTCGCCGAGCAGCGCGCCGACGACCGTGAAGACGTTCCACAGCACGAAGACGCCCACCCCCGTCCACCAGAACCCGGCGCGGGCGGCGAGCGGGTCGGCGTGCGCGGTGCCGACGGCGGTCGACTCGTCGATCGTGAGCTGTGCGGCCACGGTGCGCCGCAGTCCGCGGGCCCGCAGCAGCGGGGCCACCTGGACGCCGTAGAGCCCGTTGCGGACGCCGAGCAGCCCCGCCGTCGCGATGGCGGCGCCGTACGCGCCCCCGGTGCCGACGACACCGATGAACGCGAACTGCGAGCCCCCGGAGAACATCAGCAGGCTCAGGGCCATCGTCTGCGGCAGGTCGAGACCGGCGGCGACCGCGAGCGCCCCGAAGGACACCCCGTACAGCCCGGTCGCGACGGAGACCGAGACGGCCTGGCGGATCGCGGCGCGCACCTCGGCGCGACGGTCGTCGGTCGTCACGCCGTCACTGTCGCACACGGCCGCGGCGCCACGGTCACGCACCGGCCCGGGGCCACCGCACGCACCGGCCCCGCGGCCACCGCACGCACCGGCCCGCGGAGCCACCGCAGGCACCGGTCGAGCCGGACCCCGCGGCGTGCCGGCCGCGCGAGCGGAGGACTGCGGCGCTCGGCCGACGACCCGGCCGGGCAGTCCCGTCAGAGCGACACGTACGTCGACTCGAGGTACTCCTCGATCCCGGCCTCGCCGCCCTCGCGCCCCAGCCCGGACTGCTTGACGCCCCCGAACGGCGCGCTCGCGTCGGACACGAGCCCGCGGTTCACGCCGAGCATCCCGGCCTCGACCTGCTCCGCGAGGCGCATCACGCGCCCGACGTCGCGCGTGAACGCGTACGCCACGAGCCCGAAGTCGGTCCCGTTCGCGAGCTCGACGGCCTCGGCCTCGTCGCCGAACGTCAGCACCGACGCGACGGGCCCGAACACCTCCTCGGTCACGACCCGGTCGTCCGGGGAGACCCCGCTGAGCACGGTCGGGGCGTAGAAGTGGCCCGCGAGCGGCAGGTCGGGGCGTGCGCCGCCGGTGCGGACCCGGGCGCCGCCGTCGACGGCCGCGGTGACGACCTCCTCGACGCGGTCGACCGCGGACTTCTCGATGAGCGGGCCGACGGTCGTGCCCTCGTGCGCACCGTGCCCGACGACGAGCCCGTCGAACGCCTCGGTGAGCGCGGCGGTGAACTCCTCTGCGACCCCCCGCTGCACGAGGAACCGGTTCGCGGCGACGCACGTCTGCCCGGAGTTGCGCATCTTGGCGGTCACCGCGCCCTCGACGGCCGCCGCGACGTCCGCGTCGTCGAACACGAGGAACGGCGCGTTCCCGCCGAGCTCCATCGAGGTGCGCAGCACGCGCTGCGCGGCGCCCGCGAGGAGCGTGCGGCCGACCTCGGTCGACCCGGTGAAGGAGAGCTTCCGCAGCCGCGGGTCCGCGAGCAGCGGCTCGGTCAGCGCGCGGGCCGCGGAGCTCGGCACGACGTTGATCACCCCGGTCGGCAGCCCCCGGGCCTCGAGCTCGGCGCGCACGATCTCGGCGAAGAACGACGTGGTCAGCGGCGTGAGCTGCGCGGGCTTGATCACGACCGGGCAGCCGGCGGCGAGCGCCGGGGCGACCTTGCGCGTGATCATCGCGATCGGGAAGTTCCAGGGCGTGATGAGCAGCGCGGGGCCCACCGGCCGGCGCAGCACGAGCTGGTGGTTGGCGCCCGAGGGAGCCTTGCGCGTGAGCCCGCTGACCCGCACGGCCTGCTCGGCGTACCAGCGCACGTAGTCGGCGGCGTACGCGACCTCGGCGCGCGACTCGGCGAGCGGCTTGCCGCCCTCCGCGGTGACGAGGGCCGCGACGTCGTCCGTCCGTGCGACGAGCGCCTCGTAGACCGCCCGCAGCAGCTCGGAGCGCTCGCGCGGGGCGACGGCGCGCCACTCCGCCCAGGCACGGTCGGCGCTGTCGAGGGCCGCGAGCGCGTCGTCGGGCCCGGCGTCGGCGACCTCGAGGATCGTGTCGGTCGTGGCGGGGTCGGTCACGGCGAACGTGGCCCCGGAGGTGGCGGGGCGCCACGTCCCGTCGATCAGGAGACCGGTCGGGACGCGCTCGGCGACGGCGGCGGGCAGCGTGGTGGAGGTCATCGGGCCAGTGTGGCGCGGCGTCGGGGAGCGCGCTACGGAGCCTAGGATGACGCCATGACGGAAGCGGCCACGATGCCCGTGACGACCCCGTACGAGGACCTCCTGAGGCTCGTGCTCGAGACCGGGACCCCCAAGTCGGACCGCACGGGGACGGGGACACGCAGCCTCTTCGGCCACCAGCTGCGCTACGACCTGTCGGCGGGCTTCCCGCTCGTGACGACGAAGCGCGTGCACCTGAAGTCGGTCGTCCTCGAGCTGCTGTGGTTCCTGCGCGGCGACTCCAACGTCGGCTGGCTGCGCGAGCAGGGCGTGACGATCTGGGACGAGTGGGCCGACGCCGACGGCGACCTCGGCCCCGTGTACGGCGTGCAGTGGCGCTCGTGGCCGACGCCGGGCGGCGGCGAGGTCGACCAGCTCGCGCAGGTCATCGAGGCGATCCGGCGCGACCCCGACTCGCGCCGGCACGTCGTCTCGGCGTGGAACGTCGCGGACATCCCCTCGATGGCCCTCGCCCCGTGCCACGCGCTGTTCCAGTTCTACGTGGCCGACGGCCGGCTCTCGTGCCAGGTGTACCAGCGCTCCGCGGACCTGTTCCTCGGCGTGCCGTTCAACCTCGCGTCCTACGCCCTGCTGACCCACATGGTCGCCCAGCAGACGGGCCTCGAGGTCGGCGACCTCGTGTGGACGGGCGGCGACTGCCACGTCTACGACAACCACGTCGACCAGGTCCGCGAGCAGCTCACGCGCGAGCCGTACCCGTACCCGACCCTCGCGCTGCGCCCGGCCGGGTCGATCGACGGGTACACGCTCGAGCACGTCGAGGTCGTCGGCTACCGCCACCACCCGCGCATCGCCGCGCCGATCGCCGTCTGAGGGCGCGACCGTGAGCATCGCCCTGATCTGGGCGCAGACGCTCGACGGCGTCATCGGCGTCGAGAACACGCTGCCGTGGCGCCTGCCCGAGGACCAGGCGCGGTTCCGCGCGCTGACCACCGGGCACCCGGTGATCATGGGCCGCGCGACGTGGGAGTCCCTGCCCGAGCGGTTCCGGCCGCTGCCCGGCCGGGAGAACGTCGTGCTCTCGCGGCGCCCCGGGTACGTGGCCGACGGCGCGACCGTCGCGTCCACGCTGGCCGACGCGCTCGCGCTGGTCGGGGACCGCGACGTCTGGGTCATCGGGGGAGGGGCGGTCTACGAGGCGGCGATCGCGCGTGCCGACCGCCTCGAGGTCACCGAGGTCGACGCGGTGCTCGCGGGCGACACCTACGCGCCGGTGGTCGACGGCGAGTGGGAGGTCGTCGGGCGCGTCCCCGCTGCCGGCTGGTGCACGTCGACCGGGCCCGACGGGCTGCGGTACCGCTTCGTGACGTACGAGCGCGCGGGGCGTTGAGCCTCCGCACGGCGCCGGGCACCCGCGGCGCCGGGCACCCGCGGCGCCGCCCCACGCC
>NZ_JBFTER010000064.1:0-25796 GCF_047229345.1 Cellulomonas jepli
GCCCGGAGCTCGTCGCGGCGCGGCGCGCCGAGGCCGGCGGGTGGGAGGTCGTGCTGGTCCGGCACGGCCGCCTCGCCGGCACGGCGACGGTCCCGCGCGGGGTGGACCCCTGGCCCGCGATCGAGTCCCTGCGGCTGTCGGGCGAGGAGGTCGCCGCGCCCGCGGTGCCCGCGCCGGCGTGCCACCCCGAGGAGGCCGACCTCGTGCTGAGCTGGCTCGACCAGCCGGGTGTGCGGCTCGTGCTGGCGCCCGAGGGCTGGACGTGCCCGGTCGGCGGCGCCCAGGCGTACGCGGATCCGGCGAGCACCGCGGGACGCGTCGCGGCCTACCTCGCGCACGACCTCGAGACCGCCGCCTCCGTCGGGGCTCCCGGGGCACCGACCACGGCCGACGTCCCAGGGGCGCTGGATCCCGGTGCCGGGTCGACCGCGGCGGGACCCACCGGCACGGGGTCCACCGGCACGGGGTCGACCGGCGCGGCATGATGGCGGGATGCTGACCGCCATCGTCCTCATCGACACCGACGCCGCCCGCATCCCCGAGGTCGCCGCCGCGATCGCCGACGTCCCCGGCGTGAGCGAGGTGTACTCCGTCACCGGGGAGGTCGACCTCATCGCCCTCGTGCGCGTGCGCGAGCACGAGGGCCTCGCGGACGTCATCGCCGACCGGGTGAGCAAGATCGAGGGGGTCCTGCGCACCCAGACGTACATCGCGTTCCGCGCGTACTCCAAGCACGACCTCGAGCAGGCGTTCGACCTCGGCATCGAGGACTGAGCCACCGGGCGCCGCCGGACCGCGGGAGCCGCCGAGCGGCCGCGTCGACCGCTCCGCCCGCCGCCCGACCACGCCGGACGGCGCGCGCCTCGGTCCGCGGCGGCCCGAGCACACGCGTCGCGTCGCCGGCTCGCGCTCGGCCCGCGACCTGGCGGGCCTCCGCTCGGACCGCCACCTCGCGGGCCTCCGCTCAGACTGCCACCTCGCGGGCCTCCGCTCAGACCGCCACCTTGCGCGCCCCCGCTCGGGAACGCCGCGTCGCGCCCCCGCTCAGACCGCCGCGGCCCGCCAGCGCTCGAGGACCGCAGCGGCGGCTCCGTCGTCGACCGACCGGCGCGCGATCTCCATCCCGGCACGCAGCCGGTCCACGAGCGGTCCGTCCGCCGTACCCGGCAGCGTCCCGTCCGCCACGATGCCCGTCGCCGCGTTGAGCAGCACGGTCTCGCGCGACGGGACCGCCTCGCCCGCGAGCACCTGCTGCACGACGCCGGCGTTGTACGCGGCGTCCTCCCCACGCAGGTCCGCGATCGTGACCGGCTCCAGCCCGAGGTCCGCGGCCGGGTCGAGGCGGTGCTCCAGGACCTCGCCCGCGCGCACCTCCCAGACCCGCGCCGGGCCGGTCGGCGCGAGCTCGTCGAGCCCGTCGTCGCCGCGGAACACCAGCGCGCTCGACCCCCGCGCCGCGAGCACGCCGGCCACGAGGCCCGCCATCCGCGCGTCCGCGACCCCGATGGCGCTCGCGGCGGGCTGCGCCGGGTTCGTGATCGGGCCGAGGAAGTTGAACGCGGTGGCGACGCCCAGCTC
This sequence comes from Cellulomonas jepli, assembly GCF_047229345.1. Classification (NCBI taxonomy): domain Bacteria; kingdom Bacillati; phylum Actinomycetota; class Actinomycetes; order Micrococcales; family Cellulomonadaceae; genus Cellulomonas; species Cellulomonas jepli. Next base: position 1,579 of record NZ_JBFTER010000064.1, read on the forward strand.
ACGGCGGACGACCGCCGCGTGCCGCATCGACGGGTGGAAGACCTGGGCGAAGCAGAACGTGATGCCGACCTCCGTCGCGAGGGCGGCCACGCGCTCGACGGGCTGGTCGAGCCGGATCCCGAGCGCCTCGAGGACGTCCGCGGAGCCCGAGGAGGACGACGCCGCGCGGCCGCCGTGCTTCACGACACGCAGGCCCGCACCCGCGATCACGATGGCCGCCATCGTCGAGATGTTGACGGTGTGCGTCCGGTCGCCGCCGCTGCCGACGATGTCCACCGTCCGTCCGGGGACCGTGAACCGGTGCGCGTTGGCGAGCATGACGTCGGAGAGCGCGCGGAACTCCTCGACCGTCTCGCCCTTGCTGCGCAGCCCCACGAGGAACGCGGCGACGCGTGCGGGCGAGGCGCTGCCGGCCATGATCTCGCCCATCGCCCACGTCGACTGCTCGCGCGTCAGGTCCCGGCCCTGGACGAGCGCCGTGAGCAGGTCGGGCCAGGTGTGCCCCGCGCTCATCCGGCGCTCGCCGCGGCACCGACCAGCTCGGCCACGACGCGCTGCACGTCGATCGGGTCGAGCGGCTGGCTGAGCACGGCGTCGGCCTGCGACCAGGACGCGAGCCACGCGTCCTGGGGCCGGCCGGTGAGCAGCAGGATCGGGGGGCACCGGAAGATCTCGTCCTTGAGCTGGCGGGCGATCCCCATGCCGCCCGCCTTGCCGGCCTCGCCGTCGAGCACGAGGACGTCGAACCCGCCGCCGTCGACCTGGCTCAGGACGGCTGCGGGCGTCGCGACCTCGACCCACGCGATGTCGGGCGCCCCGCGGCGCAGCCGCCGCCCCACGGCGAGCAGCACCTGCTGGCGCGTGTCCACGTCGTCGCTGTAGAGGAGGATCCGGGGGGCGCGCTCGCGCTCGTCCGTCGCGTCAGCTCCGTGCGGGTCGGCCGTGACCATGGTGCGTCCTCATTCGTCGTCGACGTGCGTGCCCCGGCATCTTGGCACGCCGACGCGGCCGTTGTGCAGGTCGGGGACGCCGTTCCGCGCGTCGCCACCGGGGCTGCGAGTCGCCCCGCACGAGCCCCGGGAGGCCCCGGAGTCACAGTGCTGAGGTGACGCTGTGACATATACCGCTCCCCGTGGGTGGGTCCTACGACCCACGCACGAGCGTCATCAGCCATAATGAACGGGTGTCGACTGCAACGGCTGCCCCTCGCACCGCACCCCACGTGAGCGTGAACCGGCCCAACCCCGTCTCCGTGGGGACGATCGTGTGGCTGGCCAGCGAGCTCATGTTCTTCGCGGGCCTGTTCGCGATGTACTTCACTCTCCGGGCGACGGTGCCCGACGAGTGGGCCGAGCAGACGCAGAAGCTCAACCTGACGTTCGCCGCGATCAACACCGCGATCCTGGTGCTCTCGTCGGTCACGTGCCAGATGGGTGTGTGGGCGGCCGAGCGGTTCCAGCCCGCGCGCACCGGGAGCCTGCTCCAGGTCGGCCGCTGGGGCATGAACGAGTGGATGACCATGACCTACGTCATGGGCGCGATCTTCATCGGCGGCCAGGTGTACGAGTACGCCGAGCTCGTCCACGAGGGCCTCACCATCGCCTCGAGCCCGTACGGCTCGGTCTTCTACCTCACGACCGGCTTCCACGGCCTGCACGTCGTCGGCGGACTCATCGCCTTCCTGTTCCTGCTCGGCCGCTCGTTCGCCGCCAAGCGGTTCGGTCACCACGAGGCGACCACCGCGATCGTGACGTCGTACTACTGGCACTTCGTCGACGTCGTCTGGATCGCGCTGTTCGCGGTCATCTACCTCCTGCGCTGACGCCCTCGGGCAGCGGCGCGCGGTTCCACCCTTCCCCAACGTGCGAGACGAGGATCGATTCGTGAAGGCACTCGCAGCCCGCAGGCACCACCGGTACGCACCGGCCGTGCTGCTCCTGCTGGCGCTGCTGCTCACCGGAGGGCTCTACGCGGTCCTCGCGCCGCAGGCGGCCGACGCCGCGCCGGCCGCGGCGGGCAGCGACGACATCGCCACCGGCGAGAAGATCTTCCAGGCCAACTGCGCGACGTGCCACGGCCCGTCGGCGGAGGGCACGGACGCAGCACCGTCGCTCGTGGGCGTCGGCGCGGCCTCGGTCGACTTCCAGGTCGGCACCGGCCGCATGCCGATGCAGGCGAACGGCCCGCAGGCCCCCGCCAAGGAGGTGCAGTTCACCGACGAGCAGATCGAGCAGCTCGCGGCGTTCGTCGCCTCCCTGGGCGCCGGCCCGTCGGTGCCCAGCGAGGAGATGGTCGACCCGGCCCAGGGCGACGTCGCCAACGGCATGGCCCTCTTCCGCACCAACTGCGCGATGTGCCACAACGCCGTCGGCGCGGGCGGCGCGCTCTCCGAGGGAAAATGGGCCCCGTCGGTCACCGAGACCTCGCCGCGGCACATCTACGAGGCCATGCTCACGGGCCCGCAGTCCATGCCGGTCTTCAACGACGCCAACCTCTCCCCGGAGGAGAAGCGCGACATCATCGCGTACATCGACGCTCAGCGTGAGCCGTCCCCCGGTGGCATCAAGCTCGGATCGCTCGGCCCCGTCAGCGAGGGCGTGTGGATCTGGCTCGTGGGCATCGGCCTGCTGATCGGTACGTCCGTCTGGATCGGAGCGAGGTCCTCGTGAGCATGCAGCACAACCCGGTCCCCGGGAACACCGAGGCCGTCGAGGTCCACCGCGACGGCGGCCACTACCCGGACCGCTTCGAGAACCCCGGTCTCGAGGAGCACCGACCGCGCCTCGGCGACGTCGACCCGGCCGCGAACAAGCGCGCCGAGCGCCAGATCGTCGCGCTCTTCCTGATCTCGCTGCTCGGCACGATCGTCTTCATCGCGGCGTACTTCGTGGTGCCGCTCGGCGACACGCCCCAGAGCATGCAGCGCTCGAACCTCTTCCTCGGGCTGGGGCTGTTCCTGAGCCTGTTCGGGATCGGTGCGGCCGCGGTCCACTGGGCGAAGGCGCTCATGAACGACCACGAGCGCGCCGAGGAGCGTCACCCGCAGCGCAGCTCCGACGAGAACCGCGCGGGCGCGATCCAGGCGCTCAAGGACGGCGCCGAGGACTCCGGCATCGGTCGCCGTGGCGTGCTCAAGGGCGCGTTCGCGTCGGCGCTCGCGATCTTCCCGCTCACCATCGCCCTGCCGCTCATCGGCGAGGTCGGCGAGGACTGGGACGTCTCGAAGTTCAAGCACACGTGGTGGAAGAAGGGCACGAAGCTCGCCCTCGACCCGTCCGGCGAGCCCATCAAGGCCGCGGACGTCACCATCGGCTCGGTCTTCCACGTCATCCCCGAGGACCTGCACGAGGCCGAGCACCCGCTCGACGAGAAGGCCAAGGCCGTCGTGCTCCTCATCCGGATGGACCCGCGCGACCTCAAGTCCGAGCAGGGCGAGGGCTGGTCGTACGACGGCATCGTCGCCTTCTCGAAGATCTGCACCCACGTCGGGTGCCCCGTGGCGCTCTACGAGCAGCAGACGCACCACCTGCTCTGCCCGTGCCACCAGTCCACGTTCGACGTTGCCGACGGCGCCAAGGTCGTCTTCGGTCCCGCCAACCGGCCGCTGCCTCAGCTGCCCATCGAGGTCGACGACGAGGGCTACATCGTCGCGCAGTCCGACTTCCACGAGCCTGTCGGTCCGAGCTACTGGGAGCGCCTGAAGTGACCACCACGACCACCCGCACGGGCGCCGCCGCCGGCGCCACCGCGGACTACCTCGACCAGCGGACCGGCATCGGTACCGCGGTCAAGACGTTCGCGCGCAAGATCTTCCCCGACCACTGGTCGTTCCTGCTCGGCGAGATCGCGCTGTTCAGCCTCGTCGTGCTCATCATCTCGGGCGTCTTCCTCACGATGTTCTTCGTGCCGAGCATGGCCGAGACGCACTACGAGGGCCCGTGGGCCGCGATGAACGGCGTGGAGATGTCCGAGGCGTTCGCCTCGACGCTGCGCCTGTCGTTCGAGGTCCGTGGCGGCCTGCTCATGCGTCAGATCCACCACTGGGCGGCGCTGCTGTTCATGGCGGCGATCGTCACGCACATGATGCGCGTGTTCTTCACGGGTGCGTTCCGCAAGCCGCGCGAGATCAACTGGGTCGTCGGCTTCGTGCTGCTGATCCTCGGCCTCGCGGCCGGCTTCTCGGGCTACTCGCTCCCGGACGACGTCCTCTCGGGCAACGGCCTGCGCATCACCGACGGCGTCGTGCGGTCGATCCCGATCATCGGCAGCTACCTGTCGTACTTCATCTTCGGTGGCGAGTTCCCGGGCCAGGACCTGATCCCGCGCCTGTTCACCGTGCACGTCCTGCTCGTGCCGGGCCTCATCCTCGCGCTCGTCGGGCTGCACCTGCTGCTCGTCGTCCTGCACAAGCACACGCAGTACCCGGGCTCGGGCCGGACCGACAACAACGTCGTCGGCTACCCGCTGTTCCCGACGTACACCGCGAAGGCCGGTGGCTTCTTCTTCCTGGTCTTCGCCGTGATCGCGCTCATGGCCGCGACCATGACGATCAACCCGGTGTGGAACTACGGTCCGTACGACCCCTCCCCCGTGTCCGCCGGCGCCCAGCCGGACTGGTACATGCTCTTCCTCGAGGGTGCGCTCCGGCTCATGCCCGGGCAGGGCACGGAGTGGGTGATCGGCGGCTACACGCTGTCGCTCAACGTGCTGATCCCCGCTGTCGTCGTGCCGGGCATCCTGTTCACCGTGCTCGCGGTGTGGCCGTTCGTCGAGGCCGCCGCGACCGGCGACAAGCGCGAGCACCACGTGCTCGACCGCCCGCGCAACGCCCCCTTCCGCACGGCGATGGGCGTCGCGATCCTCACGGCGTTCACCGTCCTGGTCCTCGCCGGGTCGAACGACATCATCGGCGCGCAGTTCTCGATGTCGATCAACGACATCATCGAGGTCTTCCGCGTGCTGTTCTTCGTCCTGCCGGTCCTGGCGTTCTGGATCACCAAGCGCATCTGCCTGGGTCTCCAGCGCAAGGACCGCGAGCTGGTGCTCCACGGGCACGAGACGGGCCGCATCGTCCGCTTCGCGCACGGCGAGTACATCGAGGTCCACCGCCCGCTCGACGAGCACGAGCGCTGGCTCCTGGTGCAGCACGAGCCCCGTCGCCCGCTCGAGATCGAGCCGGCCGAGGACTCGCGCGGCGTCCGCCGCAAGGGCTACGGGCGTGACCGCCTCCGGCAGCGACTGTCGCGGCTCTTCTACGAGGACCGTGTCGAGCCCGTCACCCCGGCGGAGCTGGCCGCGGCGCACTCGCACGGCGAGCACGACACGATCGCGGCACCGGAGAGCAACGAGAGCACCCGTCTCGTCGGTTCCGCGACGGGCGGCTCGGGCTCGCAGGAGGGCTCGGCCACCGGGACCGTCGGCGGCGGACAGCACCTCGTGGGCCCCGAGACCGGCAACCCCGAGACGGACGCGCGGAATCGCTGAGCCCGCGCAAGAGTTGGTCGTACCGAGAGGGCGCCGCACCCCCAGGGCGCGGCGCCCTCTCGATATGTATCTGACGGAGCACCCGACGACGCCGCGGTCCGCCGCGGCCTGACGCAGGAGAGGCACCACCTATGGCTGACTACACCCTTCCCGAGCTCCCGTACGACTACGCGGCGCTCGAGCCCCACATCTCCGGCAAGATCATGGAGCTGCACCACGACAAGCACCACGCGGCCTACGTCACGGGCGCGAACACCGCGCTGGCGAAGCTCGCGGAGGCCCGCGAGAGCGGTGACCTCGCGTCGGTGAACCTGCACGAGAAGAACCTCGCGTTCAACCTCGGCGGTCACGTCAACCACACGGTGTTCTGGAACAACCTCTCCCCCGAGGGTGGCGGTGCGCCGTCCGGCGAGCTCGCCGCGGCGATCGACGAGTTCTTCGGCTCGTTCGACGGCTTCCAGAAGCACTTCACGGCCGTCGCGGCCGGCGTGCAGGGTTCCGGCTGGGCGATCCTCGCGTGGGACTCGATCGGCCAGAAGCTCGTCGTGGGCCAGCTCTACGACCAGCAGAGCAACATCGCCCTGGGCCTCGTGCCGGTGCTCATGCTCGACGTCTGGGAGCACGCGTACTACCTGGACTACCTGAACGTCCGCGCCGACTACATCAAGGCGTGGTGGAACATCGTCAACTGGGCCGACGCGGGCGAGCGCCTCGCGCGTGCGCGCACCCAGACGGCGGGACTGATCGTCCCCGCCTGACGCCTCTGAGCGCCTTCTCCGGCCGGTTCCGGGTCCTCGTGACCTTGGGACCGGCCGGAGTCGTTTCGGGGCCGGTAGCCGGCCTGAGCCGCACCCGGGCCCGTCACGGCCCGAGCTGTTTCCCGGCCCGCACGGCTCTGCGAGCGCCGGTGCGCCCCCACGGGCGTGCGCTGCGACGGGCGTGCGCTGCGGCTCCTGAGCAGGCGCCCGGGACGCGGACAGCCCCGCTCTCGACTCGTCGACGCCGACGCCGACGCCGACGCCGACGAGCGTGCAGTCGCCCGGGTACGACGAGAGCGCCGGCACCCTTCGGGGTACCGGCGCTCTCGGTGCTTGCGTCGACGTCAGCGGGCGCGTGCCCGGCTGTCGTCAGTGCGCGTGCTGGCCGCGGGAGAACTCGAACACGAAGCCGACGAGCGCGACCAGCCCGAGCACCGTGCCGAGACCGACGAGCCACCAGCCCATCGCGAGCCCCGCGAAGACGAGCGCGGCCGCGAGGGCGATGGCGAGCGGCCACCAGCTCCACGGGCTGTACACGCCCTGGTCGCCGGCGCCCTGCTCGATCTCACCGAGCGGGTCGTCCTCCGGACGAGCGTCGATGCGCCGCGCCAGGAGTGCGAGGTAGCCGCCGATCATCCCGACGAGCCCACCCACGAGCGGGATGCCGAGCGTGCCGACCGGCTCGCCGTCGCTCCACACCGCGTAGATCAGGCCGACGGGGACGAAGAAGAGGATGCCGTAGAGGAAGAGCTTGGCCTCGAGCTTCACCGGTGACCCTCCTGGTCGTTCTCGTCCGGGAGCACGGTCGTGCTCGACTGCTCGGGCTCGCCGGTGCCGTTGCGCACCCGCTCGTCCGCAAGCTCCTTCTGCCCGGTGAGGTCGGCCTCGCCGAGCAGCTCGTCGAGGACGTTCTGGTCCGGTGCGGCCTGGTCGAGCGCGGCGACCTCGGGGTGGTGCAGGTCGAACGCGGGGCGCTCGGACCGGATGCGCGGCAGCGACGTGAAGTTGTGCCGCGGCGGCGGGCAGCTCGTGGCCCACTCGAGCGAGCCACCGAAGCCCCACGGGTCGTCAACGGTGACCAGCGGCGCCTTGCGCCAGGTCACGTAGACGTTCCAGAGGAACGGCAGAGTCGAGGCCGCGAGGACCACCGAGCCGACGGTCGAGAGCTGGTTCATCCAGGTGAACCCGTCCTCGGGCGAGTAGTCCACGTACCGGCGCGGCATGCCGACGACGCCGAGCCAGTGCTGCACGAGGAACGTCAGGTGGAAGCCGACGAACAGCAGCCAGAAGTGCACCTTGCCGAGGCGCTCGTCGAGCATGCGGCCCGTGAACTTGGGCCACCAGAAGTAGAAGCCGGCGAACATCATGAACACGACGGTGCCGAACACCACGTAGTGGAAGTGCGCTACCACGAAGTAGGTGTCGGAGACGTGGAAGTCGAGCGCCGGGCTGGACAGAATGATGCCGGTCAGCCCGCCGAAGAGGAAGGTCACGAGGAAGCCGAGCGTCCACAGCATCGGTGTCTCGAACGTGATCTTCCCGCGCCACATCGTGCCGATCCAGTTGAAGAACTTCAGACCGGTCGGGACGGCGATGAGCATCGTCATGAGCGCGAAGAACGGCAGCAGCACCGCGCCGGTGACGTACATGTGGTGCGCCCACACCGTCACGGACAGGGCGGCGATCGCGAAGAACGCGTAGATCAGGCCCTTGTAGCCGAAGATCGGCTTGCGGCTGAAGACCGGGATGATCTCCGAGGCGATGCCGAAGAACGGCAGCGCGATGATGTACACCTCGGGGTGCCCGAAGAACCAGAACAGGTGCTGCCAGAGGATCGCTCCCCCGTTCTCGGGGTTGAACACCTGCGCGTCGAGCCGCCGGTCCGCGCCGAGCGCGAGCAGCGCCGACGCCAGCGGCGGGAACGCCATGAGCACGAGGAGGCTGGTCACGAGGACGCCCCACGTGAACACGGACATCCGGAACATCGTCATGCCGGGTGCGCGCATGCAGACGATCGTGGTGATGAAGTTGACCGCACCGAGGATCGTGCCGAAGCCACCGAGGGCGAGGCCGAAGACCCACAGGTCACCGCCGAGGCCCGGCGAGTACGCCGTCGTCGACAGCGGCGTGTAGGCGAACCAGCCGAACGACGCCGCGCCCTGGGGCGTGAGGAAGCCGCCGACGGCGATGAGGCCGCCGAACAGGTACAGCCAGTACGCGAACATGTTGAGCCGCGGGAACGCGACGTCGGGGGCGCCGATCTGCAGCGGCATGATGATGTTCGCGAAGCCGGCGAAGAGGGGCGTCGCGAACAGCAGCAGCATGATCGTGCCGTGCATCGTGAACAGCTGGTTGTACTGCTCGGGCGTCTGCACGACCTGGATGCCGGGCTCGAACAGCTCGGCACGGATCAGCAGCGCCATGACGCCGGCGATGCAGAAGAAGACGAACGACGAGATCAGGTACAGGTACCCGATGGTCTTGTGGTCGGTCGACGTCACCCACTTGATGACGGTCCGGCCGAGGGTCTGGCGACGCGGCGCCAGCCCGGGGATCCGCTCGGCGGTGGCGGTCATCAGTCCTCACTCCTTTGCGACGGCGAGTCGAGGTCCTGGACGCGGCTGAAGTCGAGCCCGAGCTCGCCGGTCTGGCCCCGCTCGCGCAGGTCGTCGATGTGCGCGTCGTACTCGGCTCGCTCGACGACCTTGACGTTGAACAGCATCGACGCGTGGTACTCGCCGCACAGCTCGGCGCACTTGCCGGTGTAGTCACCCACCTCCTGCGGGGTGACCTGGAACTGGTTGGTCCGCCCCGGGATGACGTCGAGCTTGTAGAGGAACGCCGGGATCCAGAACGAGTGGTTCACGTCGCGCGAGTCGAGCACGAAGCGCACCGTCTCGTCGACGGGCAGGTACAGCGTGGGCTGCTCGGCGAGGACGCCCGGCTCACCGATGCCCTGCGCCTGCTGGCCCGTGTCGTAGACCTCGTCGTCGAGGTAGTTGAAGTCCCAGCTCCACTGCTTGCCGATGACCTGGACGGTCAGGTCCGGCTCCTCGCTGGTGTCGTTGATCGCCGACATATCGCGCGCCGTGTAGTAGAAGAGCACGCCGACCATGATCAGCGGGAGGACCACGTACATGACCTCGAGCGGCACGTGGTAGCGCAGCTGCACCGGCAGCGTGTTGTCGTTCTTGCGCTTGCGGTAGACCGTGATGCACCAGAGCATCAGGCCCCACGTGATGACGCCGACGATGAGCGCGGCGATCCACGAGCCGACCCAGAGGTTGGTGATCCGGCCCGTCTGGTCGGTCACCTCCGCCTCGGAGCTGCCGGGCAGCCAGCCGCGCTGGACCTCGGCGGAGCAGCCCGCCAGGGCGATGGACACGACGGCGACCAGGGTCGCCCACCTCACGGCGGGCCGCTGGTGCCGGCGGGGATTCTGCGAGTGCACGCGGGACCTCTCACTCACGTCCCGGCGGCACGCCGCCGGGTGCTGGCGGAGGTTTCCCGGGACCTTCGTCCTCATTCCCGGGAAGCCTATCGCCTGTGCGGCACGGATTCGCTCCGAGGGAGCGGCATGGCGACGCCGCGTCAGCATCGTGACCGGCCTCGGCGGGGCCCCGTCGGGCCGCCGCGCGCTAGCGTGCGCGGGTGAGCACGCACGTCGGAGCACCGGGACCCGCCGACGGTCCGCCCCCGGGTGTGACGCATCCCACGCCCACCCGGCGCGTCTTCCTCGACGCGGGAGGGCGCGCACCACTGAGCCCGCACGCGCGCGCGGCGCTCGACGAGGCGCTCGACCAGGGCTGGGCCGACCCACGCCGGCTCCACGCGGAGGGCCGGCGCGCGCGGCTCCTGCTCGACGGCGCGCGCGAGGCCCTCGCCGCCGCGGTCGGCGCGCGCACCGAGGAGGTCGACCTGGCGCCGTCGCACACCGTGGGCCTGCACGGCGCGGTGCTGTCCGTGGCACGCGGCCGGCGCCGGTCGGGCCGGGACGTGGTGGTCGGCGCGACCGAGCGCGCTGCGGTGCTGTCCGCGGCGGAGTTCGCCGCGGCCCAGCCGTGGTCGCCGGCGACCGGGTCCCGGGTCGCCGTGGGCGTCGACCGCGAGGGGCGCGTGGACCTCGACGCCTACCGGGCCGCGCTCCGCTCCCCCGGCGTCGCGCTCGCCGCCCTCCAGCACGCGAACGGCGAGGTGGGCACGGTGCAGCCCGTCGAGGAGGTGCACGAGGCGGCGCGCGCGGCCGGTGTCCCGCTGCTCGTCGACGCGGGCGCGAGCCTCGGGCACGCCGCGGTCCCCGACGCCTGGGACGTGCTGGCCGCCGACCCCGGCGACTGGGGCGGCCCGGCGGGCGTGGGCGTCGTCGTGACGCGGGCCGGGGTGCGCCGTGCGCCCAGCTGGCCCGAGGACGAGGACCGCTGGTTCCCCGGCGGCGTGAGCGTGCCCGCCGCGCTGGCCTCGGCGGTGGCGCTGCAGGCGGCGCTCGCGGAGCGGCAGGTGCAGGACGCCCGACGGCGCGCCCTGGTCGCCCGCGTCCGGGAGCGGGTCGCCGCCGACGTCCCGGACGTCGAGGTGGTCGGTGACTCGGACCGGCGCCTGCCGCACGTCGTGACGTTCTCGTGCCTCTACGTCGACGGGGAGGCGCTCGTCACCGAGCTCGACCGGCTCGGCTTCGCGGTCGGCTCCGGCTCGGCGTGCACGTCGAGCGCGCTCGAGCCGAGCCACGTGCTCGCGGCGATGGGCGTGCTCACGCACGGCAACGTGCGGCTCGCGCTGCCGGTGGACGTGACCGAGGACGACGTCGAGCGGTTCCTCGCGGCCCTCCCCGGTGCCGTCGCGCGGGTGCGCGCGGTGCTCGGCGTCGAGGGGCTCTGAGCCGGGTGGGCACCGGCGGGCCGGGGGGACGGCCGCACGACCGTGACGACGCGTCGGCCGGCGCCGGGCCCCCCGCCGCGGGCGCTCCCGGCGGCGCCGGTCGGGACTCCGCCGGCCACCGCGACGGCGTGGTGGTCGACGCACGCGGGCTCCGCTGCCCGGTCCCCGTGATCCGGCTCGCCCGTGCGGCGCGCGACGCCGCTCCCGGCGCCGTCCTCACGGTCGTCTCGACGGACCCCGCAGCACAGCACGACGTGCCGGCGTGGGCCCGGCTCCGCGGCCACACGGTCGTGGCGTCGCACGCGGAGCCCGACGGCGCGCTCGCGATCACCGTGCGGGTGCGGGCGGCGGACTGACGGAGGGAGACACGTCGGGCACGCGGAAGGGCCCGGCACCCTCGGGTGCCGGGCCCTTCCGACGCTGCGGTGAACGCTTCGAGCGGTCGGCTCAGCCGAACGAGCCACCGCACGCGCACGAGCTGCCCGCGTTCGGGTTGTCGATCGTGAAGCCCTGCTTCTCGATCGTGTCGGCGAAGTCGATCGTCGCCCCGTCGAGGTACGGCACGCTCATGCGGTCCACGACGACCTCGACACCGTCGTAGTCCTTGAGGGCGTCGCCGTCGAGCACGCGCTCGTCGAAGTAGAGCTGGTAGATCAGGCCCGAGCAGCCGCCGGGCTGGACGGCGACGCGCAGACGCAGGTCGTCGCGCCCCTCCTGCTCGAGCAGGCTGCGGACCTTGCCCGCGGCGACGTCGGTGAGGAGGACGCCGTGCGTCGCGGTCTCGGTGGTCTCGCTCATTGGTTGCTCCCGTGCCTCGAGGAAAGGTCGAGTGGTGCTCAGCACTCTCGTCAGCGTCGTCAACAGCCCGGCGCCGCGTCTTGTTCCCTCAGCGTACGCCGCGGGCCGGATGCCTCCTGCGCACCCCCTGAGCGGCGCCGGGCGGACCGCCCGAGCCGCGTGCCCCGCTGCCGCCGGGTACGGCCGTCAGCGCGCCCAGGTGCGCGCGACGCGCTCGACCCGGCGCCCGAGCGTCCCCGCGGGGTCCGCGAGCGACTCGCGCACCTGCTCGGGCGTCTCGGCGACCGCGTAGGCCGCGGCGATCCCGGCGGCGCCCCACTCGCGGCGCCCGACGTCGACCTGCCCCGCGAGCACGACCGTGGGCACCGCGAGCGGCAGCGCGCGTGCGGCGACCGCGGCGACGACCTTGCCGTGCAGCGACTGCCAGTCGAACCGTCCCTCGCCCGTGAGCACGACGTCGACGTCGGCGATGCGGTCACCGAGACCGACCGCGTCCGCCACGAGCGCCGAGCCCGGCAGCAGGCGTGCGCCGAGGAGCGCGAGCCCGAACCCGAGCCCCCCGGCCGCCCCCGCACCGGGCTGCGCGGCGAGCCGGGTGACCGGCGCCGACGGCCGGGCGCCCGCGAGCAGGTCGGGGCGGACGGACCCGGCGAGCGCCCCGACCGCGACGTGCGCGAAGTGCCCGAGAGCGCGCTCCAGCTCCTGGGCCTGCACGGGCGTCGCTCCCTTCTGCGCCGCGAACCCCGCGCTCGCACCGTGCAGGCCGAGCAGGGGCACGTCGACGTCGTACGCGCCGACCAGCTCGACGCCGGCCAGACCCGAGCGGACGTCCGCGAGCGCGCCGAGGTCGTCGGCGAGGACGTCACCGAGCTCCCCGCCGCCCCGCCCGAGCGGCGACTGCGCGCCCCCGACGCCGAGAGCCGCGAGCATCCCGGCGCCCGCGTCGTTCGTCGCGGACCCGCCGAGCCCGACCACCACGCGCCGGGCGCCGGTCGCGACCGCCGCGCGCAGCAGCTCCCCCACGCCGTACGTGCTGGTCACGGCCGGGTCGCGCCGCCCGTGCGGGACGAGCGCGAGGCCCGCGGCGTGCGCCGACTCGACGTACGCGGTCGCCGGACGGCCGTCCGCGCCGGCGACCACGAGCACCGCGGCCGGGACCGGGTCCCCGAGCGGCGAGCGGACCGTCACCGAGAGCAGCTCACCGCCGAGGCTCGCGCGCAGCGTCGCGAGGAAGCCCGGGCCACCGTCGGACAGCGGGCACACGCGCACGTCGGACGCCGGCACGGCGCGCAGCCAGCCGTCGCGCAGGACGGTCGCGGCCTCCTGGGCCGTGAGGGTCCCGCCGAAGTCGTCGGGGGCGATCAGCACGCGCACGGGGCCGATCCTGTCACGGTGCGCTGTGGGAAGATCGCGCCGTGAGCCTCACGACACCGCCGCAGGACACCACGTTCACGGAGCCCGCCCCCTCGGCGCTGCTGCTCCTCGGGCGCGGGGTCGACCTCGCCTCCGAGCGCGGCGTCGAGTGCGTCGGGTCGCTCCCCGCGGCGAGCGACCCCGACCTCGTCGAGCGCGCGCACGCGGCCCGCGCGGCCCTCGGCGACCGGGCGTTCGTGCTCGGCCACCACTACCAGCGCGACGAGGTGATCGACCTCGCGGACGTCACCGGCGACTCGTTCAAGCTCGCGCGCGAGGCGGCGGCCCGCCCCGAGGCCGAGTTCATCGTGTTCTGCGGCGTGCACTTCATGGCCGAGTCGGCGGACATCCTCACGTCCGACGCCCAGCAGGTCGTGCTCCCGGACCTCGCGGCGGGCTGCTCGATGGCGGACATGGCGGCGATCGACCAGGTCGAGGACGCCTGGGACGTGCTGGTCGAGGCGGGCGTCGCCGCGGACACCGTCCCCGTGACGTACATGAACTCCACGGCCGCGATCAAGGCGTTCACCGGGCGCCACGGCGGCACGGTCTGCACGTCGTCGAACGCGCACGTGGCGCTGCGGTGGGCGTTCGACAAGGTCGGCGGCGTCGGGGGCACGGGCAAGGTGCTGTTCATGCCGGACCAGCACCTGGGCCGCAACACCGCCATCAACCAGCTCGGGCTCTCGCTCGACGACTGCGTGGTGTTCGACCCGCGCCGGCCGAACGGCGGGCTCACCGCTCAGCAGCTCAAGGACGCCCGGATGATCCTGTGGCGCGGGCACTGCTCGGTGCACGGCCGCTTCTCCGAGCGCAACGTCACCGACATCCGGGCCGCCGTCCCCGGCGTGAACGTCCTGGTGCACCCCGAGTGCAAGCACGAGGTCGTGACCGCGGCGGACATGGTCGGCTCGACGGAGTACATCATCCAGGCGCTGGCCGCGGCCGAGGCGGGGTCGTCGTGGGCGATCGGCACCGAGCTCAACCTGGTCCGGCGCCTGGCTCGCGCGCACGCGGACAAGCAGGTGCACTACCTCGACTCGACGGTGTGCTTCTGCTCGACGATGAACCGCATCGACCTCCCGCACCTCGTGTGGACGCTCGAGTCGCTCGTGGCCGGCCGGGTCGTCAACCGCATCGTCGTCGACGCGGACGACGCCCACTGGGCGCGCGTCGCGCTCGACCAGATGCTCGCGCTGCCGGGGTACGGCGCATGAGCACCCAGAGCCCGGTCCGGGTCGGCATCTTCGTGTTCGACGACGCGGAGGAGCTCGACGTCGTCGGGCCCTACGAGGTGCTCGCGCACTGGGCGCAGCGCTCCGAGCTCAAGCCCGAGGTCGTGACGTTCTCCCGCGACGGGAACGGGGTGCGCTGCTCGAAGGGCCTGCGCCTCGTCCCGGACCACTCCGCCGAGGACGTGGGTCCGCTGCACGTCGTCGTCTACCCCGGTGGGAAGGGCACGCGCCCGCTCGCGAAGGACTCCGAGCACCTCGCGTGGGTCCGGCAGCTGCGGTCGACGACCGCGCTCATGACCAGCGTGTGCACCGGCTCGCTCGTGTACGCCGCGGCGGGCCTGCTCTCGGGCCGCCCGGCGACGACGTACTGGGGCGCGCTCGACGAGCTCGCGCAGCTCGACCCGACGGTGCTCATCGACGCCGAGGCCCGCTTCGTCGACGACGGCGACGTCGTCACGTCCGCGGGCGTGTCGGCCGGGATCGACATGGCGCTGCACCTCGTGGCGCGGCTGGAGTCGGTCGACGAGGCGCGCGCGGTCCGCCGCGGCATCCAGTACGACCCCGCTCCCCCGGTCTGAGCCGGTGAACCGGTACCTGCGCCTGCTGCTCGTGTGGCTGCGGGCACGGCGGTCCTCGCACACGCCGTCCGCACCGTCCCCGGGGTCCCCGCTCGGGGAGTACCGCACGACGCTGCGCGTGATGCCCAACGACCTCGACCTGCTGCGGCACGTCAACAACGGGTCCTACCTGACGCTGCTCGACATCGGGCGGGTCGACATGACGCTGCGCTCGGGCGCGCAGTCGGCGCTCGACGCCCGGGGTTGGTTCCCCGTCGTGGTCGGCGAGTCGATCCGGTTCCGCCGCTCGATGACGCTGTGGGAGCGGTTCACGATCGTCACGCGCGTGCTCGGGTGGGACGAGCGGGTCATCTACCTCGACCAGCGCTTCGAGCGGACCGGGCGCGACGGCGCCGTCGAGGTCGTCGCGGAGGCGTGGGTCGTCGCGCGCTTCCTCGCCCGCAGCGGCGGCACGGTGCCGTCGCCCGACGTCGCCGAGCTGTTCGGGCTGGACCCGGTCAGTCCGCCGCTGCCCGAGCCGGTCGTCACGTGGTCGCGGGCCCTGGACCTGGCGCACCGAGCGGTCTGACGCTTCACGCCCGGACGGCCCGAGGACCGGGACGCCAGCGCCGGACGTCGAGCAGACCGAGCCCGGCGCACGGCCGTGGACGACCGCGCACCGGGCCCGGCCGCCGGACGGTCGGTGACCGGGGTCTCGGGCGTCAGGCGCGGGCGTCCCGCGCGAGCCGGGCCAGCAGCAGCGCCTCGGCGAGCACCACGCGCTCGAGCTCACCGAGGTGCACCGACTCGTCGATGCCGTGCGCGCGGCTGTCCGGGTCCTCGACGCCCGTCACGAGGATCGCGGCGTCCGGGTACACCTCGAGCAGCTCGGCGATGAACGGGATCGAGCCCCCGACACCCACGTCGACCGGGTCGGTCCCCCACGCCTGCGCGAACGCCCAGCGTGCGGCACGCATCGCCTCGGAGTCCTGCGGCGACTGGAACGGGCGGCCGAGCTCCCCGTCGCGGACCGTGACGCGCGCACCGAGCGGGGCGTGCGCGTGCAGGTGCTCGCGCAGCGCGGCGAGCGCCGCCGCGGGCTCCTGACCCGGCGGGATGCGCAGGCTGAGCTTCGCGGTCGCCGTCGGGGTCAGGGTGTTCGACGCCCGCGCGACGCTCGGCGCGTCGAGACCGATGACGGAGAGCGCCGGCCGGGTCCACAGCCGGGCCGTGAGCGGACCGGTCCCGGCCAGCCGGGCACCCTCGACGACGGAGGCGTCGGCGCGCAGCGCGGCCTCGTCGTAGTCGACGGTCGGGTCCGGCGCGGTGGTCAGGCCGGCCACCGCGACGTCACCCGCGACGTCGTGCAGCGTCGCGATCAGCCGTGCGAGGAGCGTGACCGCGTCCAGCACCGGCCCGCCGTACATCCCCGAGTGCACGGCGTGCTTCAGGACGGTCACCTCGACCTCGAGGTCCACGAGCCCGCGCAGCGACGTCGTGAGCGCCGGGACGCCGATGCGCCAGTTGCTCGAGTCCGCCACGACGATGACGTCGGCCGCGAGCTCCTCGCGGTGCGCGGTGAGGAACGGCAGGAACGTCGGCGAGCCGATCTCCTCCTCGCCCTCGACGAAGACCGTGACGCCGACGGCGAGGTCGTCGGCGAGCACGCGCAGCGCGCCGAGGTGCGCGATCACGCCGGCCTTGTCGTCGGCGGCCCCGCGCCCGTAGAGGCGCCCGTCACGCTCGGTCGGCTCGAACGGCGCGGTCGACCACGCGGACTCCTCGCCCGGCGGCTGGACGTCGTGGTGCGCGTACAGCAGCACCGTCGGCGCCCCGTCCGGGGCGGGTCGGCGCGCGACGACGGCGGGTGCGCCCGGGCGGCCGTCCGGGCCGTCGACGCGCAGCACCCGGACGTCGTCGAGGCCCGCGCCGCGCAGCAGGGCCGCGACCGCGTCGGCGCTCGCGGCGACGTGCGCCTGGTCGAACTCGGCGTTGGAGACGCTCGGGATCCGCACGAGGTCCTCGAGGTCGGCGCGCAGGCGCGGGAACTCGCGCGCGGTGCGTGTCCGGAGCACCTCGACCTGCTCGGTCGTGAGCGAGGCGTCGGGTGCGAGCGGGGAGCCGGCGGGGGTGGGGCCGGCGGGCGTGGAGGAGTCGTTCGTCACGGACCCGCACGCTACTCGACTACCCTGGACGGGTGTTCGGACGCAGCAGCAAGGACCAGGAGCCCACCTCCCCCGCGCCCCTCGGCACCCCGGGGCCGGACGACGCCGTCCGCGAGGGCAAGGGGCGCCCGACGCCGCGTCGCAAGGTCGCCGAGTCGGCCAACCGCCGGCCCCTCGTCCCGGCCGACCGCAAGGGCGCCGCGAAGGCTGCGCGCCTCGAGCAGCGGGCCGCGCGCGACCGCCAGTACCAGGCGCTGCAGACCGGCGACGAGCGGTTCCTGCCCGAGAAGGACAAGGGCCCGGTGCGGCGGTACATCCGTGACCACGTCGACGCGCGCTGGAACCTCGGCGAGATGTTCCTGCCGGTCGCTCTCGTGATGCTCGTGCTGCAGATCGTGCTCGCCCAGGTCAACCCGAACGCGGCGTTCGTCGTGCTCCTCGCGCTCTACGCGTTCAGCCTCGTCATGCTGCTCGACGCCTACCTCATGTGGCGCGGCCTGAAGAAGCGCCTCCGTGCGAAGTTCGGCGAGCACGTGATCGTCCGGGGCACCGCGATGTACGCCGTGCTGCGCGTGTTCCAGATCCGCCCGTCGCGGCTGCCCAAGCCGCAGGTCAAGCACGGCCAGTACCCCTCCTGACGGCCCGGGCACGTGCGCGGTGCCTGCCCGCAGGCGGGCCGGGCACGGCGAGCGATCGTAGGGTGACGGGATGGTCAACTACCGCTACCTCGGACGCTCCGGGCTCAAGATCTCGGAGATCACCTACGGCAACTGGCTGACGCACGGCTCGCAGGTCGAGAAGGACGCCGCCGTCGCGTGCGTGCACGCCGCCCTCGACGCCGGCATCACGTCGTTCGACACCGCCGACGTGTACGCCAACACCAAGGCCGAGAAGGTGCTCGGCAAGGCGCTCAAGGGTCAGCGCCGTCAGTCGCTGGAGATCTTCACGAAGGTCTACTGGCCGACCGGTCCGCAGGGCCCCAACGACTCGGGCCTCTCGCGCAAGCACATCCTCGAGTCGATCGACGGCTCCCTCGAGCGCCTGCGCACCGACTACGTCGACCTGTACCAGGCGCACCGCTACGACCACTCGACTCCGCTCGAGGAGACGATGCAGGCGTTCGCCGACGTCGTGCGCTCGGGCAAGGCGCTGTACATCGGCGTCAGCGAGTGGACCGCGGACCAGATCCGCGAGGGCCACGCGCTCGCGCAGGAGCTGGGCTTCCAGCTCATCTCGAACCAGCCGCAGTACTCGGCGCTGTACCGGGTCATCGAGGGGGAGGTCGTCCCCGCGTCGGCGGAGCTCGGCGTCTCGCAGATCGTCTGGTCGCCGATCGCGCAGGGCGTCCTGACGGGCAAGTACCTGCCGGGTCAGCCGCTGCCCGCGGGCTCGCGGGCGACCGACGACAAGGGGGGCGCGAAGATGATCGCGCGTTTCCTCGACAAGCCCGACGTCCTCCAGCGGGTGCAGGACCTGCGCCCGGTCGCGGACGAGCTCGGGCTCTCGCTCGCGCAGCTCGCGGTGGCCTGGGTGCTCCAGAACGAGAACGTCGCGGCGGCGATCATCGGGGCGTCGCGGCCCGAGCAGGTCACCGAGAACGTCAAGGCGTCCGGCGTCGAGATCCCCTCGGAGCTCCTGAACCGGATCGACGAGATCCTCGGTGACTCCGTGATCTCGGACCCCGCGGAGACGGCGAAGAGCTCCCCGAAGTCCCGCTGAGCACGCCGACGGCCCGCCCTCCGGTCAGCGGAGGGCGGGCCGTCGTGCGTCCGGCGGCGGCGACGCGGGCGAGGTGGGCCGGCGCCCGGGTCAGCGGACGGTGAACCGCGGCAGCAGGTGGTGCACGACCGGCCCGATCGCGAGCGCGTACGCGAGCGTCCCGAGCCCGACGGTCCCGCCCAGCAGCCAGCCCACGGTCACGACGACGACCTCGATCGTCGAGCGCACGAGCCGCGTCGAGCGGCCGGTGCGGGCGACGAGGCCCGTCATGAGCCCGTCGCGTGGCCCCGGACCCAGGCGGACGCCGACGTACAGCGCGGTCGCGAGCCCGTTCAGCACGATCCCGGCGACGACGAGCCCAGCGCGGGCGGCGAGCGGGAGCTGCTCGGGCAGCCGGGCGAGCAGCGCGAGGAACGGGTCGACGAGCGCGCCGATCACGACGACGTTCGCGACGGTCCCGATGCCCGGCCGCTGGCGCAGCGGGATCCACACGAGCAGCACCACGACGCTGACGAGGACCGTGACCGTCCCGAACGACAGCCCGGTACGACGCGAGACCCCCTGCGAGAGCACGTCCCACGGCATGGAGCCGAGGCCGGCGCGGACCAGCAGCGTGATGGACGCGGCGTAGAGCACGAGGCCCACGAGCAGCTGGACGTACCGACGGGTGCGCCGGGTCGTGGGGAGCATCTCCGGGCGGTCGCCCGCCGTCGCCCCGGTCGACGGCACCGCCCCGTCGCCGGGCGCGGTGCGGACCGTCACACCAGGCCGCGGATGCGGGGGCCGGTCGGGAGCCCCGCTGCGAGCGGGCTGCCGTCGGCCCAGTGCGGCTCGGAGGCCGGCGGCTGGCGGTGCCCGAGGCCGTCGCCCTTGAGGGTGGCGGGGAGCTGCACGAGGGCGACGAGGACGGTGGCGGCGACGAGGACGGCGAAGAGGACCATAGGCACAGCCAATCGCGAGTTGGCATTGCCATCAATAGCCACTTGGGGGAAGGTGGACACGTGACCACGATCGAGGACCTGCCCAACGACCGCCGGCTGTCAGCGAACGGACTCGCGCGGCTGCTCGGTGCCTGGCAGCGCCCCGGACCGGCGTACGCCGCGCTGGCCGACGGCGTCCGCTCCGCGATGCACGCCGGGTCCCTCCCCCTGAGCACACGCCTGCCGAGCGAGCGCGAGCTCGCGGAGGCGCTCGGCGTCTCGCGCACCACGACGACCGCCGCGTACCGGACGCTGCGCGACGAGGGCTTCCTCGTCAGCCGCCAGGGCTCGGGGACCGTCACGACGCTGCCCGCGTCGGGTGCGCGGGGCGTGCACGCGCCCGTCGTCGTGCGCCCGTCGCAGCCGGACGTCGCCGACCTGTCCATCGCGGCCCCGCCCGCGCCGTCCGCGCTGCACCCGGCGTACGTGACCGCCCTCGACGCGCTCCCCCGCTACCTCTCCGGGCGCGGGTACGAGCCGCTCGGCCTGCAGGTGCTCCGCGAGGCGATCGCCGCGCGGTACACCGAGCGCGGCACCCCGACGACCCCCGACCAGGTTCTCGTCACGAGCGGCGCCCAGCAGGCCATCAACCTGCTCGTGCACGCGCACGTCGGGCCCGGCGACCGCGTCGTGGTCGAGCACCCGACCTACCCCCACGCCATCGACACCGTGCGCGCCGCCGGCGGCCGCCCGGTCCCCGTGCCCGTGAGCACCGGGCCGTCCGGGGGCGTCGACGTCGACCTGCTCGAGTCGACCCTGCGGCAGGTCGCGCCCCGCCTCGTCTACCTGGTCCCCGACCACCACAACCCGACCGGCACGAGCCTCGACCCGGCGGCGCGCGACCGCGTCCGCGCGCTCGCCCGGCGCCACCGCACCGTGATCGTCGGTGACGAGGCGCTCACCGACCTCACGCTCGACGGCCCCGAGCCCGAGCCGTTCGCGGGCGCCGGCGCCTCCTCGGGGTTCGTCGTGTCCGTCGGGTCGGCGTCGAAGACCTACTGGGGCGGGCTGCGCATCGGCTGGGTCCGCGCCCACCCCGACCTCGTGTCCCGGCTCGCGGTGCTGCGCGGGCACGTGGACATCGCGACCGCGGTCCTCGAGCAGCTCGTGACCGCCGAGCTCCTGGCCCGGCGCGACGAGATCGTGCCGGGCCGGCGCGCGGCGCTGCGCGAGCGGCGCGACCTGCTCGTGGGCCTGCTGGCGGACCAGATCCCGTCCTGGCAGGTGCCCGTGCCCGCGGGCGGGCTGTCGCTGTGGCCCGACCTCGGGGCGCCCGTCGCGTCGGCGCTCACGGCGCTCGCGGTCCGGCACGGGGTGCGCGTGCTGCCCGGGCCGGCGTTCGCGGTCGACGGCAGCTTCGAGCGGCACCTGCGGCTCACGTTCAGCGAGCCCGTCGAGGTGCTCGAGAACGGCGTGCGCGGGCTCGCGGCGGCGTGGGCCGCGCTCGGCATGCCGCAGGACGCCCGCCGCTCGGCGCCCGTGCAGGCGATGGTCTGAGCTCGGACGGGCGCAGACGGACGCGGACGGGCCACGGACCGGCACCGGCCGGCACCGCCTGCCGCCGGCCGCTCCGCCCCGGCCGACGTCGCCGGGCGCCCGTCGCGCGCTAGGGCACGTGCAGGACGAGCGGCGGCGTGGCGGGCGCGCCGTCGTGCAGCAGCTGGGCCGAGTGCGCCCCGCCCGCCGCGAGCGCGCGCCACTGCTCGCCGAGCCACTGCTCGGCGTCGTACTGGTTCGTGAACGCCGGGCTGCCCGGCTGGTCGAGGCGCCTGCCGTCGGCGTCGTCGAACGTCCACTCCCACTGCGGCCGGACCACCATCAGCTGCCTCCCGCACGTGCCGCGGCGCGCGCGGCGTCGGCTGCCAGCGCGCGGTTGAGGCCCGCGGCCCAGAAGGGGCCACGGTAGATCAGCCCGGTGTACCCCTGCACGAGCGTCGCACCGACGGCGACGTACTCGCGCGCGTCCGCGGCCGTCGTGATGCCGCCGACCCCGATGACGACGGGGTCCGGACCGAGCCGCGTGCGCAGGCGCGCGACGACGTCGAGGCCGCGCGCGAGGACCGGCGGGCCGGACAGCCCGCCCGGGCCCAGGTCGTGCGCGATCGTCGTGTTGACCGCGACCACGCCGTCGAGCCCGAGGTCGAGCGCAAGGTCGGCGACCGCGTCGACGTCGTCGTCGGACAGGTCGGGAGCGATCTTGACCAGGAGCGGGACGCGCGGACGTCCGGCGCGCTCCGTCGCCTCGTCGGCGGCGACGCGCGTGGCCTCGAGGATCGGGCGCAGCGCCTCGACGGACTGCAGGTCGCGCAGGCCGGGGGTGTTCGGCGACGACACGTTGACGACGAGGTAGTCCGCGTACGGGGCGAGCCGCCCGGCGCTCGTGGCGTAGTCGCCCGGCGCGTCCTCGGCCGGGGTCACCTTGGTCTTGCCGATGTTCACGCCCACGACCAGGGCGCGGCCCCGGGGCGTCGCGCGCAGCCGGCGCAGGCGGAGCGCCACCGCGGACGAGCCCTCGTTGTTGAACCCCATGCGGTTGCGCAGCGCGCGCTGGTCGAGCACGCGCCACAGCCGCGGCTTCTCGTTGCCCGGCTGCGGGTGCGCGGTGACCGTGCCGACCTCGACGAAGCCGAACCCGAGCATCACGAGCCCGGGGACCGCCCGGGCGTTCTTGTCGAAGCCCGCGGCCAGCCCGAACCGTGCGGGGAACGTGCGGCCGAGGGCCGTCACCGCCGCAGCGGGCGGAGGGGCGGCGAACCGGCCGACGAGCGCACGCAGCGGCGGCAGCTCGCCGACCAGCCTGATCAGCGCGAACGCCAGCTCGTGCGCCCGCTCGGGGTCGAGGCGGCTCAGGACGAGTCGGAACAGGAGGCTGTACACGGCTGACAACCTAGCCGCCGCGGCACGGCGACCGGCGGCCGTGACCGGGCCGGCGGGGGGCCACCCGAGCCGCCCGCGGTCAGGGGGTCGGGCCGTCGCCGTCCGCCGGGCGCGTGCGCCACAGCCACGCGAGCCCGAGGAACGGCAGCACGAGCGGGACGTAGCCGTACCCCTGGCCGAACCCCGACCACACCGTCTCGTCCGGGAAGTCCCCGGCGTCGAGCACCGAGAGCGCGCCGACCGTGAGCACGCCCACGAGCTCGATGCCCACCGCGACCCAGGCGACGGTGCGCCACCGCCCGCCGCCGCGCGCGAGGGCGACGGTCGCGAGCACGTAGACGAGCGCCGAGAGCGCCGAGAGGCCGTACACGAGCGGCGCCTCGTCGAGCTTCGTGGCGATCTGGTACGCCGCACGTGCGCTCGCCGCGAGCGCGAAGATCCCGTAGACGGCGACGAGCGCACGCCCCGGGCCGGACGCGGTGCTCGTGGGTCGGCCGGAGCCGCGTCCGGCGCTCATCCGGCCCAGATCTGCGTGAGGCGCAGCTCGAGGAACGCGACCGTCAGTGCGGCACCCAGGAGCACGACCGAGCTCCACCGGGTGCGCTCCGCGAACGCCCACGCGGCGGCGAGCGGCAGCAGGATCAGCTGGGTCAGCACGTACCCCCAGAACAGCGCCGCGTCCGGCGAGGCCGCCCCCTGCGCGAGCAGGACGCCCGCGACGACCGCCTGGAGGACGAGCAGGCCCACGACGACGGCACCGCCCCAGAGCTGGCGCAGGATCACGGCGCGGTCGCGCACGACGAACCACAGGGCCCACGCCGCGAGCGCGAGGGACGTGGCCGCGACCAGCGCGGTGAGGGGGCCTGGCACGGGCGACCACGCTACCCGTCGGAGCGGACCGCCACCGGCCGCCGCCCCGTGACGTCCGTCCCGGCGACGCGCCGCCCCGTGACGTCGGTCCCGGCGACCCGCCGCCCCGTCGGCTGACGGCGAGGCCGCCGGGGGCTCGCGGAGGTCGCGGTCTACGATCGACGCGTGCCCCGAGCGACCCTCACCTCCCAGGACCCTGCCCACCTCGACGTCGACGCCCTCGTGGTGGGCGTCGCCCGGACCGACCAGGGTCCGCGGCTGCTCGACCCCGACGCCCTCCCGAAGGAGGTCCGCACCGAGGTGACGGCGCACGCCGTCGCGCTCGGGATCTCGGGCGACCAGGACGAGGTGCGGCGCCTGCCCAGCGCCGGCCGCCTCAAGGCCGGGGTCCTCGTGCTCACCGGCGTGGGCCCGCTCGACGCCGTGACGCCGGAGGCGCTGCGGCGTGCGGCGGGCGCCGCGACCCGCGAGCTCGCCGGCGTCGCGT
>NZ_JBFTER010000065.1:0-25577 GCF_047229345.1 Cellulomonas jepli
GCCTCGCCCGGCGCGCGGACGGCGGGGCGGAGCGCCCGGCCTCGGCCCCGGCGCCCCGCAGGGTCTCGCGCCCGGCCCGCCTGGCCGCGCAGGGCGTCGTGCTCGCGCTCGTCGCGGGCGGCACGAGCGCGTTCGCGGTGCTGCACAAGTCCGTCACGGTCGACGTCGACGGCTCGCCGGTCGAGGTCACGGCGTTCGGCCGCACCGTCGCCGACGTGCTCGCGGGCGCGGAGATCGAGGTGGGCGAGGGGGACCTCGTCGCCCCCGCGCTCGACGAGCACATCACGAGCGGCTCCCAGGTCGTCGTGCGCCACGGACGCGAGATCGAGGTCGAGGTCGACGGCGCGCAGCAGACCGTGTGGACGACGGCGCTCACGGTGGGGGAGGCCGTCGAGGGTCTCGGCCTGCGCGGCGGCGAGACGCTGCTGTCGGCCTCGCGGTCAGCGTCGCTCGGCCGGGACGTGCTGCGCGTCTCGACCGAGAAGACGCTGCACCTCGTGGTCGACGGGCAGGTCATCGACGGCGTGAGCAGCGCCCCGACGGTCCGCGAGGCGCTCCGGGAGATCGGCCTCGTGCTCGAGGAGGGCGACCACGTGTCGGTCCCGCTCGACGCGACGGCGGTCGACGGCCTCGTCGTGCTCGTCACGCGCGCGAGCCAGGGCGACCAGACGGTCACCGAGGTCGTGCCGTTCCAGATCGTCGAGGTCGAGGACCCCGAGCTGGTCAAGGGCAACAAGGTCGTCGAGACCAAGGGCCGCGCCGGTCAGCGGCAGACGACGTACGCGACGTCGCTCGTCGGCGGCGCCGTCGTCGAGCGGACCGTCCTCGCGTCGGCCGTCACCGTCGCCCCCGTCGACCAGGTGGTCCGGGTCGGCACCGCCGAGCTCCCGGACCCCTCGACGGTCGCGGTCGAGCCGGGCACGGCGCAGGCGATGGGCAAGGAGATGGCCGCCGCCCGCGGTTTCGGGGACGACCAGTTCGCGTGCCTGCTCGCGCTGTGGAAGAAGGAGAGCGGCTGGCGCGTCGACGCCGAGAACAAGTCTTCGGGCGCGTACGGCATCCCGCAGTCGCTGCCGGGCAGCAAGATGGCGACGGTCGCGGACGACTGGCGCACCAACCCGGCGACCCAGATCACGTGGGGCCTGAACTACATCGAGGGCCGCTACGGCGACCCGTGCGGGGCCTGGGCGCACTCGCAGGCCAAGGGATGGTACTGACCCGCGGGTGCCGGTCGTGACCGGCCGGTAGCCGGGCCGGACCGGCGAGCGCCGGCTCCTGCGCGCGGCGGCCGCCTGGCGCCGGACGAGCGGACCCCGCTGCGCGCAGGACCCGAGCCACCCGGGTCCGCGCAGCCGCCCGGTATGTCCGACTCTGCCCCGATATAGGTCTGCATCCCGGGGTGATCTCGCGCACAAGGGGTTGGGCGCCACATCACGAGTCGGTTACGGTCGCGTGTCGCTGCACCGGCAGGACGTCCCTCGCGGGGCGCCCGCCCGGACCGCGGGCGACGGGCCCACGCGCCTCCGCGTGAGCCGTTGACGGCCGGATCGGGGATCCGGGAACGACGGGCACGTCCTCCCTCCAGGACGCGCAGAGCCACCGGCCCACGGGCGACGGGGCACCGCCGTGCGCCGCGTGCGGTGCGTCCGCTCCCCGTGCCCGGGACCACCGACGTCTGGAACCGTGTGCGCTTCCCCTCCCTGACCCCCGCCGGCGACACCGCCGAGACAGCCACCGAGCCCCAGCTCACCGACACCCCCTCCCTGCGCTCGCGCCTCACCGGCTCCGCCGACTCGGGCCGCGCCCGCCTCCGCCTCGTCGCCGCGCTCTCCGCGGCCCTGGTCCTCGCGACCGGCACGGCCGTCACGGCCCAGGCGCACAAGACCGTCACGCTCGACGTCGACGGCGTCGAGACCGAGGTCACGACCTTCGCCGGCAGCGTCGAGGGGCTCCTCGAGGAGCACGACGTCACCGTCGGCACGCGCGACACGGTCGCCCCCGACGGGGCTCTGCAGGACGGCTCCGACGTCGTCGTGCGCCACGCGCGCCTCGTGACCGTCCGCACGGACGGCGTCGACGAGTCCGTCTGGACGACCGCCCTCAGCGCCGACGAGGCGCTCGACGCGCTCGCGGGTCGCGGCACCGACGTGCAGCTCGTCGCGTCGCGCTCCGACGGCAGCGGCCGCCCGGTCCTCGCCGGCGACCTGACCCTCGACGGACCGGCCGACGTCCTCGTCGACGGCAGCACGCTCCCGGTGCCCGACGGCGTCACGGACGTCGCGACGGCGCTCGACCGGCTCGGCGTCGTGCTCGCCGAGCTCGACACGGTCATCGTGCGCCCCGGCGCCGAGGGACGCGTCGCCGTCGTCGTGAGCCGCGTCGTGATCCAGGACGCCACCACGACGGTCGAGCTCCCGTTCACCTCGGTGACGCAGGACGACGCCGAGCGCTACGTCGGCCAGAAGGCCGTCGTGACCGAGGGCGTCGCCGGTGTGCGTACCGTCGTCGAGCGCGTCACCACCGTCGACGGCGTCGAGATCGCGCGCGAGCCGGTCTCGGACGAGGTCACGCAGGCCCCGGTCGACGAGGTCGTCGCGGTCGGCACCAAGGCCCGCCCGGCGGCGACGCCCAAGGCGGCTCCGGCTGCGTCTGCGGCGGCGGAGTCCGCGCCGGCGACCGGCTCCCCGGTCACGGCGGGCGGCGACGCCGACTCGCTCAACTGGGCCGCGCTCGCGAAGTGCGAGTCCGGCGGCAACCCGTCGATCGTCTCCTCGACCGGCAAATACCACGGGCTCTACCAGTTCTCGGTCGCGACGTGGCAGGCGGTCGGCGGTGCCGGCCTCCCGTCCGACGCGTCGGCGGAGGAGCAGACGGCGCGCGCCAAGATGCTCTACAACCGCTCGGGTGCCGGCCAGTGGCCGCACTGCGGGAAGAACCTGTTCTCCTGATCGCACGACGACGCCCCGCCCTCGCTGCCCGCAGCGGCGGCGGGGCGTCGTCGTCCCCGCCGGGTGCCGGCGGTTCACGGTTAGGCTCCTGCGCATGACCGACACCCCCGGACCCCTGCTCGGGCCCGCGGAGATCCGGCAGCTCGCCGAGCGCGCGGGCATCCGTCCCACCAAGACGCTCGGGCAGAACTTCGTGCTCGACGGCGGGACGGTACGCAAGATCGTCCGGCAGGCGGCCGTGCAGCCGGGGGAGCGGGTCGTCGAGATCGGCCCCGGGCTGGGTTCCCTGACCCTCGGTCTGCTCGAGGCGCGCGCCGACGTGCTCGCGGTCGAGATCGACCCGGTGCTCGCGCGGCTGCTGCCCGCGACGGCCCGCGCGCACGTCCCCGACCTCGTCGTCTCCGGCCCGCACGAGGGCGACCGGCCGGTCGCGGACGCCGACGTCGACGCGGCCGCGCGCCTGACGATCGTGCTGGCGGACGCGCTCGACGTGCGCGCGCTGCCGGGGCGCGCGCCGACGGCCCTCGTCGCGAACCTGCCGTACAACGTCTCCGTCCCGGTGCTGCTGACGTTCCTCGAGCGCTTCCCGACGCTCGAGCGCGTGCTCGTCATGGTCCAGGCGGAGGTGGCCGACCGGCTCGCCGCGCCGCCCGGCAGCCGGGTCTACGGCGTGCCGTCCGCGAAGGTCGCCTGGTACGCCGACGCGCGTCGCACCTCGACGATCGGGCGCAGCGTGTTCTGGCCGGTGCCGAACGTCGACTCCGCGCTCGTGCGCCTCGACCGCCGGGAGCCGCCGCGCACGTCCGCGACGCGCGAGCAGGTGTTCGCCGTCGTCGACACCGCGTTCGCCCAGCGCCGCAAGATGCTGCGCTCGGCGCTGGCCGGTCTCGCGGGCTCGGCCGACGCCGCCGTCGCCGCGCTCGAGGCGGCCGGGGTCGACCCGCAGGCCCGCGGGGAGCGCGTCGACGTCGACGGCTTCGCCCGGATCGCAGCCGCGCTCGCCGACGCGTCGCCCACCAACGCCGCACCGACCGAAGCCGCACCGACCGACGCCGCGCCGACCGACGCCGCGCTCGCCGACGCCTCCGCGCCGTCCCCGGGCCGACCTGGCACAGTGGAACCGTGACGTCGAGCCCCACGGAGATCCGCGCCGACCGTGAGGTCCGGGTCCGCGCACCCGGCAAGGTCAACCTGTCGTTGCGCGTCGGCCGGCGCGAGGCCGACGGCTACCACTCGCTCGCGACGGTGTTCCAGGCGGTCTCGGTGTACGAGGACGTCGTCGCGACGCCGGCCGAGGGGCTGTCGCTCTCGGTGACCGGGCCGCAGGCGCACCTGGTGCCGACCGACGGGTCCAACCTCGCGCTGCGCGCCGCCCGCGCGCTCGCCGACCACGCCGGGATCGACGAGGGCGTGCACCTGCACGTGCACAAGGCGGTCCCCGTCGCGGGCGGCATGGCGGGCGGCTCCGCGGACGCGGCGGCCGCCCTCGTCGCGTGCGACGCGCACTGGCGCACGGGCCTGCCCCGCGACGAGCTGCACGAGCTCGCGGCGTCGCTCGGCTCGGACGTGCCGTTCGGGCTGCTGGGCCACACGGCGGTCGGGTCGGGGCGCGGCGACCTGCTGACGCCCGCGCTGTGCCGCGGGGAGTACCACTGGGCGTTCGCGGTGCAGGACGAGGGCCTCTCGACCCCGGCGGTGTACGCGGCGTTCGACGAGCTGCACATGGGCGGCGGCGGCCACGAGACCGAGGTCGCGCTCATGCAGGCGCTGCGCGCGGGCGACCCGCGGGCGCTCGGCCGGGCCCTGCACAACGACCTCCAGTCCGCGGCGCTCGAGCTCGCCCCGAACCTCGCCGAGCCCCTCGCGGTGGCCGAGGACGCGGGTGCGCTCGGCGTGGTCGTCTCGGGCTCCGGGCCGACGATCGCCGCGCTGGCCCGCAGCCGCCAGCACGCGCTCGTCATCGCCGCGGCGATGACCGCGGCGGGCGTCGCCGACTCGGTGCTCACCGCGGTCGGCCCCGTGCCCGGCGCGCGCGTCGTGACCTCCGGGCCCGAGTGACCTGACCCGTCGGTCCCGGGTGCCCTCCGACGGCCCGGACGGCCCCCGGCGCCACCCTCCCCGTACCCTCGCGTGGTCGTGCCCCCGCACCCCACCCCCAGCGGAAGAACCTGATGGCCCACCTGCTCGGAGCGGACTCCGTGTCGCTCACCCTCGGTACCCGCACGCTCCTCGACGACCTGAGCATCGGCGTCGACGACGGCATGCGCGTCGGTGTGGTCGGCCCCAACGGTGCCGGGAAGTCGACGCTGCTGCGGGTCCTCGCCGGCCTCCAGCCCGCCGACTCCGGCCGCGTGACGCGCGCGGGCGGGGTCCGCGTCGCGCTCCTCGACCAGCGCGACGAGCTGCCCCCGGGCGCGACGGTCCGCGAGATCGTGCACGGCGACGCCGACGAGCACACGTGGGCGCGCGACCCCCGCGTCCGGTCGGTGCACGCCGGGCTGCTGGCCGACCTCGACCTGACCGACGACGTCGCGAACCTCTCGGGCGGCCAGCGCCGCCGCGTCGCGCTCGCGGCGCTGCTCGTGCGCGACCACGAGGTCCTCGCGCTCGACGAGCCGACCAACCACCTCGACGTCGAGGGCGTCGCGTGGCTCGCGGAGCACCTCGTCGCCCGGTACGCGCGCGGCACCGGCGCGCTCGTGGTCGTCACGCACGACCGCTGGTTCCTCGACGCGGTGTGCACGCGCACGTGGGAGGTCAACGACGGGTCCGTCGAGCAGTACGACGGCGGCTACGCGGCGTACGTGCTCGCGCGCGCGGAGCGGCAGCGCACGGCGTCGGTCACCGAGGAGAAGCGCCAGAACCTGCTGCGCAAGGAGCTCGCCTGGCTGCGCCGCGGTGCGCCCGCGCGCACCTCGAAGCCCAAGTTCCGCCTCGACGCCGCCGCCGAGCTCATCGCCGACGAGCCGCCGCCCCGCGACCGCCTCGAGCTCACGCGCATGGCGACGAGCCGCCTCGGCAAGGACGTGCTCGACCTCGAGGACGTGACGCTGCGCTTCGACGCGCCGGACGACGCGACGGGGGCCTCGACGACGCGCACGCTGCTCGACGACGTGACCTGGCGGCTCGGCCCGGGGGACCGGTACGGGGTCGTCGGCGTCAACGGCGCCGGCAAGACGACGCTGCTCAAGCTGCTCTCGGGCCGCCTCGAGCCGACCAGCGGGCGCGTCAAGCGCGGCAAGACCGTCCAGGTCGCGGAGCTGACCCAGGACGTCGAGGACCTCGACGAGCTCAAGGAGCTGCGGGTCGTCGAGGTCGTGGAGCGCGAGAAGCGCACCGTCGTCGCGGGCGGCAAGGAGCTCACCGCCGCGCAGCTCGTCGAGCGTCTCGGGTTCACCAAGGAGCGCGCCCGCACGCCGGTCCGCGACCTCTCGGGCGGTGAGCGCCGTCGCCTGCAGCTCCTGCGCCTGCTCGTCGGCGAGCCCAACGTCCTGCTGCTCGACGAGCCGACCAACGACCTGGACACTGACACCCTCGCCGCGCTCGAGGACCTGCTCGACGGCTGGCCCGGCACGCTGATCGTCGTGTCGCACGACCGGTACCTGCTCGAGCGCGTGTGCGACCGCCAGGTCGCGCTGCTCGGCGACGGCCAGGTCCGCGACCTCCCCGGGGGGGTCGAGCAGTACCTCGAGCTGCGTCGCGCGGCCATGGCCGGCGGCGGCGGCTCGGGTGCTCCGGGCGCGATCGGCACGGACACCGGCCGGGTCGCTCCGGCCGGTCCCGGGCCGTCGGACGGCGGGCGCGACGAGAGCACGCCGGCGCCGTCCGCGGCCGACCAGCGCGCCGCCCGCAAGGAGACCCAGCGCATCGAGCGGCGGCTCGCGAAGATCACGGAGCTCGAGGGCAGGCTGCACGAGAAGATGGCCGCCCAGGCGACCGACCACCAGGCGGTCCTGGCCCTCGACGCCGAGCTGCGTGCGCTCGCGGCCGAGCGGGAGGAGCTCGAGGAGGCGTGGCTCGAGGCGGCGGAGACGGCCGGCTGAGAGCCCCACGGCACGCACGACGGGGCGCCGGCTGCGCGACGCCGTCCCCCGCCCCGGCCTGCGTGGCGCAGGCCGGCTTGCGTGACTCCGGCAGGGCCCGCGTGGCGCCGACCGGGCCGCGGCGCGCGCACCGCGTCGCGTCAGGGCGCGTCGAACGGGGCGACCACGTCTCGCAGCAGGGTCGCGAGCGTCGCGTGCTCGGCCTCGGTGAGCACCGCGAGCAGCCGCCGCTCGACGTCCAGCAGGTCGCTGAACGCCGCGTCGACCCGCGCCAGGCCGGTGCCGGTGAGCTGCACGAGCACCCCGCGCCGGTCCTCCGGGGACGGCTGGCGCTCGACGAGCCCGCGCTCGGCGAGCCGGTCGATCCGGTTGGTCATCGTGCCGCTCGTCACGAGCGTCTGCGTGAGCAGCGCGCCGGGGGAGAGCCGGTAGGGCGCACCCGCGCGCCGCAGCGCGGACAGCACGTCGAACTCCCACGTCTCGAGCTCGTGGCGCGCGAACGCACCGCGCCGCGCCAGGTCGAGGTGCCGCGCGAGGCGGCTCACGCGCGAGAGGACCGTGAGCGGCGTGACGTCGAGGTCCGGGCGCTCGCGCCCCCACGCCTCGACGATGCGGTCGACCTCGTCCCGCACCTCGGGCCGGGTCGCGTCGGCCGCGGCAGGCTGCGCACGCGTGGGCTCGCCGCCCCGTCCGTGCGCCGCTCGAGCCGTCATGGCGCGAGGTTACTCGACATCGAGATACCCGGCGGGAGCGGTCGGCGGCGCGTCAGCTCTCGGTCGACGTGAGCGTCGGGCGGCGCTCAAGGCCCGACAGCCCGTTCCACGCGAGGTTGACCAGGTGCGCCGCGACGTCGGCCTTCCCGGGGCGGCGCGCGTCGAGCCAGTGCTGCCCGGTGAGCGCGACCATGCCGACGAGCATCTGCGCGTAGAGCGGCGCCGTCTTCGGGTCGAGGCCCTGGCGCTTGAACTGGTCGGCGAGCAGGTGCTCGACCTGGGTCGCGACGTCGCCGATGAGGCTCGAGAACGTGCCGGTCGCCTGCGCCACGGGGGAGTCCCGCACGAGGATCTGGAACCCGTCGGTCGACGTCTCGATGTAGGTCAGGAGCGCCAGCGCGGTGCGCTCGACGAGCACCTTGGGGTGGCCGCCGCCCGCGAGCGCCGCCGTCAGCGCCCCGGTGAGCGCGCGGATCTCCCGGTCGACCACGACGGCGTAGACGCCCTCCTTGCCGCCGAAGTGCTCGTAGACCACGGGCTTGGACACCTCGGCGCGCGCGGCGATCTCCTCGACGCTCGTGAGCTCGAAGCCCTTCTCCGCGAACAGCCGCCGGCTCACGTCGAGCAGCTGCTCGCGCCGCTGCACGCCGGTCATGCGCGCGCGCGTCGTCCGCCTCGTCTCGGTAGCCACGGGCCCATCATCGCAGCCGCCTGCGGGGACCGGGGCGACGCGGGCTGGCAGACTGGTCGGCCGACGGTCGTCCGCGCCGGTCGTCGGCTCGTGCCGGTCGCGGCCGCCCCGGCCGTCGGTCGGCGAGGGCCGGTGCCGGTCGGTGCGAGGTCGTGCCGGCGCCGCCGCTCGACCCGCGCCCGTGCGGTGCGCGGCGAGCCGACGATCCGCCCTGGTGTAACGGCAGCACGCAGGCCTTTGGTGCCTTGCGGTCCGGGTTCGAATCCTGGGGGCGGAGCACGGAACGCTTCGGAATATTCCGAGGGTCGACTTCGGAATATTCTCAAGCGTTTGACCTGCAGGGATGCGGGGTGGGCGCTGATGGCACTGCCCATTGTTGCTTCCGAGTGGCTCGGCCGATTGGCCCTCTGAGGGCGCTTGTGAGGGGAGGGGCGCAGCCGGTTCCTCAGGTGGACGGCTGGCTCTGTGCATGGTCCTCGTGAACGCGGGACCTCTGCCTCGTGTGTGAGCGGAGCAGCCGGAGTGCCCAACGGGGGGTGAGCGCCTTGTGTGTCGTGACCTGGTGCGGGGCCGATCAAACGCGTGGACGCCGTCCGCCGCCACCGGGCGTTCGGCCCGTGATGTTCCACTTGGCGGGACCTGGCATCACTCGAATGAGCACAACGCGGTCGTGGCGCCGGTGACGTGCGCGAGCGACTCGCCAGCGTGACGGGGCATCTAGACGGCGGTCTGAGCGTGCGAGAGGATCGCGAAACATGTCAGACCCTAGAGAGACACTGGGTGCGGAGGTGACAGCCAATGGCAAATGGGGTAAGACATGTTCCGGCAGCACTGTGCGAGATCGAGGCGGGTAGAACACCTCTGGGTATCGCGTACGCATCGCTCGTCGTGGGAAGTGAGGTCGTGTCGACCTCACGTGCACTTACGGTGGGTGCGGCCGTGGCCCGTGCGCGTCAACGGGCAAATCTTCTCGTGACCGGAGAGGTGCGGATCTCGCGCTGACTTAGGAGACTAGGGGGAACGTGGTTAGGCTTCGGCTTCTCGTGAGTTCTTACGTTCCCCTGTTCGTCCTCCTGGCGATTCGGTTCGACGGGATTGCCCTGCGAGTTGCTTGCCTCCTCATCGCTCTCGTGGGGACGCTGTTCGCGCGTTCTCTTGTGCGTGCGCAGGAGAGCGAAGAGCCGCAGCCAATGTACGTTGCGGAAGCGCGGAACGAAGGCGCGCAGGTTGCGGCGCACCTCGCGACGTACCTGCTGCCGTTCCTGACGGTCAGCGAGCCCGACGTGCAGGACATCGTCGCCTATTGTGTATTCCTCGTCATGGTTGGGTTTGTGTTCATTACGACTGACTTCCTGCAGGTAAATCCATTGCTTGCGCTCGATGGTTTCCACCTGTTTCATGTGAGGAACTCTCAGTGGCAGGGGTTCGTGCTCTCCCGCGATCCGGTCGACAGCGACGCCAACTACCTCGTCGTCGACGTCGTGAACACGAGCGTGCGTCGCGTTATCCGCAAACTCGAAGGGGCAGGATCTGATGGTCACTCTTAAAAACAAGCTGGCGGCGCTCGCAACCTTCGACAGTCAGCAGGCCGTCTCCCTGGTCGTGGGATGGAGGACGAGCTCCGGGAGGTACAACATCCGGCGGTTACGACTGTCGCAGGAGGTCGCGAACGACCTGCGAGAGTTGACCTCTGACGCTGCTGCGCAGATCATCGACCGTGAACCGGAGTCCTGGGCCCCGGACGCGGACCTTGTGCGCGAGACGGTTCTCGGCATGCCTCTGACGGACATCGACCCGACGCCGGACCTGACGGCCGAGCACAACGGTCGGACTTTCTTCGAAGAGCTCCGTGGCGGGGCTGACGTCCCGAAACTCGAAGCAGACAAGATCCCGGCAGCGACCCTCTCGTTCTACTCGATCGCCGTTGGTGACACGGTAGGCAACCGCACCGTCTTCTTGCGTCGCTCCAACCCGCAGCGCTCCCTGAAGGGCGGCCGGCGTCTGACCGTCTACCGAGAGCAGCTCGTTCGGGTGGAGGAGCCGCTGTTCGGGTTCGACTCGATCGTGGATCTGGTGATCCACGACGACCACATGTGGGTACTCAGCCAGACCGCCTTCGCGAACCTCTTCCGCGAAGACAAGGCTCTCACCGGTCAAGTCCCCATCTGGGTTGGTGACGTCAGCGCCAGCGTGCCCATGACAGCAGGAGGGGCCGCCCGCCTGCAGGCGAAGGCGCTGCGGGACAGCCGCGCCAGCAGGCGGCTTGAGGCGATCGCTCGTCGCGGTCACTTGACGAGCGTGACTTCGCAGCAGCTGCGCGACGCGATGATCGAGCATGACCTGGACCCTGACACCCTGCTTGACGCGAACGGTGACCTGATACTTGACGAGGCCGACATCCCAACGATCCTGCAGTTTCTCAACGAAGACCTGTTCGTGGGCACGCTATCGAGCACAGCGTTCCGCGCAGACAAGAAGCACTCGATTTAGCGACGGTGACGGGAAGCCTCGTCAGCAGCGTTCGCTGGATGTGCGCATGTAACTGGCTGCGTACGCGTTCCAGGAATCGCATCCGACCCCAGGGGTATGCGCTGCACGGACTCTGGTCGCTTCGTGCCGCTACGCCTCGCGCGCGCCTTCGAGGCGCGGTGCATCCCCGGGGCGACCGTAGAGGACCGCATGCAGGACTTTATCTCGGGCCCGGCCGAGGCATGGCGTTCATTTATCGATCGAGATGGCTGGGCCGCTTATTGTCCTCGACTCCACTCGGATTGAGGAAGTCAACCGCCCCGAGGACCCCCTGACCCCTAGCGGCGCCTGCTGTCCCCGGGGGGCCTCTCCCACTAGACTCGTCACCGTCATCGCGCACGACCCCCGATGGCGTGACCGCAGTCCTGCACCCGTTTTACGGGGACAGCCTGCGCGTCGTCGCCTCCCATGGAGCCGCGAGGAGTACGCACTCGGCTGTGCCGGGGGCGACCTCGCCGACCAACGCGGTCTGCTGTTCGTGATGGGACAGTCTCCAGACGAGGACGACCTCACATGCTGCGACGTCGGCGTCCACCACCTCACTGACGAGCTTGTCGACGCAGCCTGAGACATCCCCGACGACCTCATGACGGTCCGCACACTGGTCCGCCGAGCTGAAGGGCGCCCATCGTCACGCCGCATCATCGAAGCCAGCCATTCCTAGCAAGGTAGTTCGGGATCAGCTCGCGAGACGCTCTACAACTACCTGCGCACGACGACCACCCCCGGCTGACCGCCCCGGGCTCGCCGGCGCGTTGACCAGCGCGGCCTTCCGCTCGTGCACAAGAGCGCGGAGCAGATGGAACGTCGTGCCGACGAGTCCGGTTAGCGGAAGTCCCCCCTGCGCACCACCTGGTGATCAACACGAGGTGGTGTGCAGAGGACTTCGGACTCCGACAGTCACCCAGACGCCGGATGACGCGGCGCACGGTCGTCCATACGGTCGGCGCATGGAACGGCGATACGACCAGAGCGACCTCAACACGTACGGCGCCGAAGACGACGAGGACATGGACGCAATCCTCCGCGCGATCGATCGCGCGATCGCCGACGAGCCGTCGTCCGATCGGTAGCCTCCTGCACGTGCGGCACCGCGATAGGCCCGACCCGGCGGTGCACCTCCGCTGGGAGAACAGCGCATGCCCTGGGCCGGGAGGACGAGACGACTTGGGGACATCTGCCGGCCAGACACATTTGGGGGGTGGCCGGTTGGGCGCGAGGGCCGGTGTACGCGCGGCGGTGCGTCCCCGGCGGTAGGTCGTTCGAGTGAGGTAGAGCGGCCTGGCCGTGTTGTCGAGCTGTCTGTGGGCCCCAGGTGACATGATGAACGTGTCAGACCGGATGCCGAGAGGGGAACAGGCATGTCCCAGGTTGTGGCCGAGCGTCCCATCAAACTGCGATCGCGCGCGAAGGTTCGTGCGGGTCTCGAGGTTGTTCAGGACGAAGCGCGTTCTCAGCGTCGTGCGATCGACCGGGCAGTCGACCACGTGCTCACTCAGCTTGCGGCAGCTGAGGACGGGATGCGCCTGTCCAGCGTGATCGAGGACGCCGTGTCCGCAGGTCACTCCCGTAGGCGCGCCACTGATGCCGTCTACCGTCTTGAGGCCGTGGGGCGCGTCAGTATCGACCCAACCTCATCCACCGTGGCGCTCATCCCGGTGCGGTGACCGCCGAGGGTGGCGACGACGCCACCGGGAGTGTCGATCGTCCGCCCGACCTACATGAGCGCGTAGATGACGTCGCTCGCGTGCAGGAACCGTGGCGCAGCGACGCGCACGTCGACGTGGACCGGCTCCTGTACTCGCCGGAGTTCCGGCGACTCGCCGGCGTAACACAGGTCGTCCCTCCACAGGACGACTTCCACTTCCATGACCGTCTGACGCACTCGATCAAGGTGGCTCAGGTCGCAGAGACCTTAGCTCGAAAGCTCAAGCACGACGCCAAGAAGGACCCGGCGTTCCAGGGCATCGAGCTGGATGACTGGCTGGACCCGCGACATTGCTACGCCGCTGGTCTCGCGCACGACATCGGCCACCCGCCTTTCGGCCACGCAGGTGAAGAAGCGCTCCAGGAGATGTTCGACGCCACAGCCGATGACGGTGTGACGTTCTGGCTTGACGATGAGACGAAGGGGCGGTCCGCTCGTTCGGACAGCGAACGACTCGCCGAGCGATCCTTCGAAGGCAACGCCCAGTCGATGCGCGTCGTCACGAAGTTGAGCTTCCGAGGTGATGCCCTCACAACCGGTCTGAACCTCACCCTCCGGACTCTCGCTGGGATCGCGAAGTACCCCTGGACACGCGGCGGTCACCCTGTGGGCACTCCGAAGCTCGCGAAGAAGTGGAGCTTCTACACCGAAGAGAGTGACATCCTGGATCGGCTCGTCCGCGGCGGCTATGTACGCGTTCAGAAGGACGATGACGGTGCGGTCGTTCGGGTCGACCGCTGGGTCGAGGCCGAGATCATGGACTGGGCGGATGACATCAGCTACGCCGTCCACGACGTTGATGACTTCTACCGAGCTGGGCTCATTCCTCTCGGGCAGATCGCGAACGTGTTCGTTCAGGCCCCGAACGCGATCAACTGGCTGTCGACCGACTTCGACTTCGTTGAGGACGAAACTCTCCGCGAGAGTCTGCTCTACATCTGCCAGAAGCTGCGCAACTTCCAGCAACGCGACACGAGTGAGTCCGAAGCTGATCGCGATCGGCATTACGCGGGCGCGCTGTTGCGTATCAAGGAGTTTGCTCAGGGGCCGTGCCCGAAGGCGCCGTTCTCCGGAACCGGTGAAGCCCACCGGAACCTTCAGCGCTTCTCCAGCGCCGTCATCGTGTACCTGTCTAACGCCGCCAGTCTGAAAGTGGACGATCGGCGGGTGCAGTTGCACCTTGACCCAACTGCTGTACTCGTTGCGGAGTTTTTCAAAGCTCTCAACAGCTACTTCGTGATCGAATCAGTCACGCTCGCCGCCATGCAGTACGGGCAGGTGGAGAACCTGCGGTCTCTCTTCCCTGCCATGGTCGACATGGCACACGAGTGGATGGAGAAGCGAGCCGAAGGGAAAGTCAGCGGACGACTTCCCGCTCGGTTGCGCTCCTACCTCGCCGTGCTCGATGGTGATGGCAGCGATGACGGTGCCACAGAGCCAACTGGACCTGACCTCAATGACATTGCGGTCGCCGTGCTCGACTACATCACCAGCCTCCGCGACATCCAGGCGGCGCACTTGACCTCTCAACTCACCGGGTCGCGCGAAACGCCGGCGCTCTACGGTCATTGGTTGAACACCTGACGCCACGCTCGCTCAGCACAACCTCGCGGAGCGACGTCTCCTGCGCATCGAGGGGCGTCAGCTCACCTCGGGTGCACGCTTCAGCGTGCCATTCCAAGCTCAGCAGCAGCGTCGTCATCGACGTAGACGCCTGCTGCTGGCTCAGGCGAGTCACGGAGCCTCACTCAAGACACCTCACCCGCGAAGGCCCTCACCGCGGGACGCTGTGAGCGGTACCGTCCAAGCCGGGAAGGGAGACCACTGTGGGTTTTCGGGTGCGCAAGTCGTTCAAGGTCATGCCCGGCGTGCGGATGACGGTCACCCCGCGGGGGGTGTCCACGTCCGTAGGGACCAAAGGGGCCCGCGTACGCGTGCACTCCTCGGGACGAGTTACGACTACCGTCGGCATCCCGGGGTCAGGCGTGTCCTACTCCAGCACCAGCGGCGGCGGGAGAGCGCGACCCGCTCAGGCAACCGCGGCTCCCCGGCGCACGCCAGCTCCTGCAGCGCCGCAGCCGGTTGCGCCCCCGAAGCCGGGGATGCTCGCGCCGAAGTGGGAGAAGGAGCTCTACGCCGCCGCGGTGCAGCAGCGCAACGTCACCGCGATTCAGCGCGTCGCCCAAGACCACCCCGACGCCCGCCAGACCGGTGCGCTTCTCGAAGCTGTCCACGGTGCGATCCCCGCTGGTGACTTCGCCCGCGTCCAGTCGCTGCTCGGCTGGCTGTGGGCCACCGGGTACAACCCCGAGAGGGACCAGTTCCTGGCCCGCTACCTGCCGCGAGAGCAGCTGACGCTCGAGATCGCGCAGGGCATCACTGTTGAGCTCCCGTTGTCCCGCGACACGATCGGGCTCGCTCTCGCGGAAGCTCACCAGAGCGCCGGCGAGCTGCGCGCCGCGTCCGACGTGGTCGAGGAGGTCACGCCGTCCACGATCGCTGCGGTGTCCCTCGCGGAGCTGTACGGGGAGCAGGAGCGCTGGGACGAGGTCATCTCGATGACCGACGGACTGACGAACGAGGACGAGGCGTCGATGTTCCTGCTCGTCCAGCGAGCTGCGGCGCTGCGCGAGCAAGGGTCGCCGGGGGCGGCTCGGGAGGCGCTCAAGGAGGCACTTCGGCTACGGTCGCGGCCCGCTGAGCTGCGCCACCAGGCGCTCGTCGAGCGGGCGTACACGTACCTCGCGGAGAGCAAGCCGGCGATGGCGCGCAGGGACCTGGAGAAGGTCCTGGCCGAGAACTCGGCGTATCCCGGTCTGCGAGAGGCGATGGCAGAACTGCCGCGGGATTGATATCGGGCGGCGTTGTCGAGGTCGTCCGAGTCAGACGCTTCGATCGGCCGAGCGTGGCAGCATCTGCGCCGAAAGGATGCCGTGATC
This sequence comes from Cellulomonas jepli, assembly GCF_047229345.1. NCBI lineage: Bacteria > Bacillati > Actinomycetota > Actinomycetes > Micrococcales > Cellulomonadaceae > Cellulomonas > Cellulomonas jepli. Next base: position 15,572 of record NZ_JBFTER010000065.1, read on the forward strand.
GGTGAAGCTATTGGAACGAAGGCGTTCGGGATCGCGTCGTGCACGACCCGGCCCTCGCGGTCTCTGCGACATGTCCGACGTGGTGGGTCAAGGCCGAGGAGTCCTTCTGCTACGCGCTCGCGCGGCCTCGCTCCTGGCGGGAGACTGATTCGCTCCCGGGACGCGCTGTCCCCTCGCCGCTCGACTTCGACGGATGGCTGCGTCAGCGAGAGGAGACTCCCCGCATCGGGGAGAGCGCCTGCCCGGCCACCGTCTCCCGCGATGGTGGCACCGTCACGCAGCGCACACCGCCAAGGTCCCGATGCCTCTGGGCCCGTGTGGGACGCTCGTGAGACAATAAGTGTCTTGGAAGGAGGTGGTCATGTCACGTAACGAAAGGGCGCGGGGCGGTGAAGTCCCTGTGCTGGACGTCGTTGGCTTCCTCCTAGCACGCGATAGCGAACTGGGCGATGATGCCGACGTCAGCCCTATGAAGTTGCAGAAGCTGCTGTATCTCGCTCAAGGAAACTACCTCGCGGCGACTGGGCGACGCCTATTTGATGAAGACGTTCTTGCATACGATCATGGGCCTGTAATCTACGCGCCGTACGCTCAATACCGCGGATTGGCCACGCCGATCGTGCGCTCACAGGTGCATCGGACGGGTTGCGAACTGCCCGCAAATATCGAGGAGTTCATGCAGCGTGTATGGGACACGTGGAGCGGGCGATCAGCGGGCGCGCTGCGGGAACTTACGCACAGGCAGATGCCGTGGCGGAAGAACTACAGGCCAGGCGTTCGGCATGTTCAAATACCGGACAGCGACATGATTGCTTACTTCGGTTCGGAGGCGCCGCTCGAGCAGCGTGTCTTCCCGCGGACCGCCGATGTCGCCCCGGCTGGATCAGAGCCCGCTGCTTCTCAAGTTCGTGGAATGTTCGCGCGACCTCGAGGCGAGCGACTTCAGTTGCCGGTGCGGACCCGTGTCGACCGAAGCGCCCGAGCCGCCGAGCTTCGAAGCGCTCGCGCGGAGTGACCGTCGGCATCGACTGTCGGATCCAGGTCGCTGGCCCCTCTGACGGTCGGCTCCTCAACGAGTTCACCTGTTGCGGGTCGGTCAATGCGTTGGTGTATGAGGTCGAGGTCGAAGACTTTGTGCGGAACAGGGCGCACGCGTGGGCGATGGAGCAGTCTGACGCGGATCGGCGTCTGCTTCTTCTCGTGGACGAACAGGGCCAACTCGTCGCTGTAGGAGCCCATCACATCGACAAGTTCTACGAGGAGAAGCCGGAGCGGCCGAGTCGCGGCGTCTACTTCCTTGCCGTCGCGACCGGCCACCAAGGCGGGCGCGCGTTGAATGGTGATCGTATCAGCGACATGATGCTGCAAGCAGTCATCGACGACGTGCTGATTCGCGATTCGGCGGATGTCCCGATCACCGCGATCATCCACCGTGACAACACGAGGAGCCTCAAGTTGTTCTTTCGCCACGGCTTCCGCAACCTGGCCTCGTACCAGGGTGACTATCTCATCGCGTGGTGACCGGCGTGGCAGCGACATGCTGCCCGTCTTCTCTTTGGGCCGTGGGCGCCGTGCCTGTGCGGCCGGGGAACGTTTAGCTGACGTGCGCACTGCCGGTCGACTTCGCAACCTCCGCGTGGGACGACCCGCCCGACACGGGGCGCCATATAACGCCGAGTGATTCGCGGTTCGCTGCCGTCGCGTAGCGGGGTGTGGCCGTCGCCGGAAGGTAGGCGCGCGGCATGCAGCGCGAATCGTCCGACGAGCGCGTGCTCGATGACGTGATTAGATCGCTGCAGCCAGTTGGGCAGCAACGTCCTCGCGTCACGGCATAGCGCGCGTGAAGCCCGCCGGCTGGCTGCCGGGCCCGTGAGTCTCGTCAGCCGTGAGCCGCCCCGGGCATCTGGTCCCACTCGATCCCGTCGAGCAGCCGTCCACCGTGCTTTGCTGTGCGCCCGCCCCACTGCTTGTGAAAAAACGGCACTGCCGCGTCCTGGCACAGGTCCCGGATCTCACGAACCCACTCAGGTGCCATCGGCCGGGCCGCCGGGCCGCTCTCGCCGCCCGTGATAACCCAGCCGATGCCTGACAGATCCAAGCCGCTCAGCGGGCCGAGCAGCGGCTCGCAAGACAAGAAGCGCACCGCAGCGGGGACTTGCCGAAGGTGGTCGACGCGGTAGAGGTGGTCGGCGTCTTCGACGCTGACCCCTAGCCATAGATTCGTTGGCCACGCCAGCTTGTCGACGAGCTTCGGCAACCGCGCCGAGCGCTTGGTGAGCACCTGATACGTGTGTTGAGGGGTGTCTTCCATGACCTTGAAGACCTGCTTGATGAAGTCGACCGGAATCCTGGCGTGGAACAGGTCGCTCATCGAGTCCACGAAGACAGTACGGGGCCCTTTCCACCTGTACGGCTGGCGCAGCGCCACCTGATGCGTCATCACCCCGAAGCCCGGTCCGGAGGTTCTGGGGTCGCCATCGAGCTGGTACCGATCGGAACCCATCGCCTTCAGGCGCTTGGCCATCGCCAAGGCGTAGCAGTTGTCGCAACCCGGCGAGATCCGGTCACACCCCGTGGTTGGGTTCCATGTGACTTCGGTCCACTCGATGCCGGTGCGCTGCTTCACGGTGACCTCCTTACGGGATTCGCGTAACGTGTGTGCCGTTAGCGTAGCGGTCATGACTGAGGCGTATGAGGCGGAGCTGCGGGCGATGTCGCGTGCTGCGTTCGGCCAGAACTACCGCCTCGAGGTCATGCTCGCCGTGGCCGATGCCGCAGACGGCTTAGTGAACCTCACCGAGCTCGCGCGGACGCTGGACCTGCCCACGAGCAATGTGCAGGTCCCGCTGAAGAGTCTCCTCACACTCGCCCTGATCAGCGAAGCGCCGTCAGGTGACAGCAAGCGCAAGTACTATTTACGCAACCCGAGCCACGCGTGGGCCTGGGCGCGTGAGATGCGCGCTGCTGCTCAAGCCGCGGTCGAGACGGCACCTGTCGCGCGCACCGGTACTGCGGGTCGTGCTGAGCTGAGCCGAAGCGGCTCCGGCGGCGAAGCTGACGCCTAGTGCGGGCAACACGGCTGCCGAACTGAGGGTCGACAACCCGAGCGGCGCCAGTGCGCGGCGTCGCTCCGTGGCTCGCGGGGACAGAGAATGTTGCAGGCGCGCCGAACAGTCCCGGCGCCGGCGCGGCCACGACCGGCAGACGCAGTGATGAGCGCGCGTCTCTGGGTAAGTCACCGGCAGGTCGACGAGCACGAGATCGCGCGGCCCGTTCTGACCCGCAGCACCAGGCGTGCCCTTCTCACGCTCGATGTGCGCGCCAGTGCTATGGCGCGCGAGGTGAGGGCCGGAGCTCACGAACCGAACGACCGCACACGACGCGCGCGGCGCGATCCAAGACACCGCGAGGAGAGCATCCAGGGCGCTACATTCAGGGGACCACCAACCGAGGAACGACGGACGGACATGGCACAAGAACCTGTGGTGTGGGACGCGGACCCGCACACCAAAGCCAAACATGACCTGTACCGGCGCTACCTCGACCGGTGGATGCCGATCATGATCCGAGGGGCGTGGAAGGGCGACGTGACGTACGCCGAGGGTTTCTCCGGCCCTGGGGTATATGCTGACGGTTCGCCTGGCTCACCACTGATCGCCTTCGACACGATCCGGCAGGACGAGTCCTTGCGTGCGCGGTCGGTAAAGAAGAACGTTCGGATGCTGTTCGTAGAACAGCGATCCGATCGATGCGATCGCCTGCGCGAGGAGTTGGCCAAGCGCTCGCATCCGCTTGCGCTGGACGCGCTGCCCGAGAAAGCAGGGATCACAGTCGAGATACGCCAGGGCAGTTACGACCCCACGCTTGTGGCGCTGCTGGACGAGCATCGATGCTGGGGCAAGCCGATTTTGGCGGTCTTGGACTCCTGGGGCGGTGGCGTCAACATCGACCTCGTGCAGCGCATCGCTAAAAATCCCAGCAGCGAAGTCCTTATCACCCTGCAACCGCAGTTCTTCTCACGATTTGCTGACGCACCCGAGCGCAAGCACGGGGACGCAGTGTTTGGGCATTCGCGCTGGCGGGACGTCGCCAAGCAGCCTTCCCACCGGAAGACGCGTTGGCTCATCGAGCGGTACCGCGACACCATTCACGGAGCCGGGTTCACCCATGTTCTAGACTTCGAACTCGTCGACCATCGTGGTGCGTCGCTCTACCTCGTCTTCGGCACCGCCCACGACAAGGGGTTGCAGAAGATGAAGGAGGCGATGTGGGAGGTCGACCCAGGGTATGGCAGCGGGTACCGGGACCCGCGTGACCCAAATCAGCAGACGCTGCTGATCGAGGACCGACCGCAGACGCACGCGTTGCGACGCCTTATCCGAGCGCATCTGGAAGCGCAACCCGCTCGCAGCGCGACAGTTCACGAAATCTGCGACTTCGCGTTCCGCAAAACCATCTTTAAGACTGCTCAGGCGTCCAGTGTCGTCAAAGAGATGGCGGAACAAGGGGATGTGATTCGGGTGCGCCACCCTCAACGCAACCTCGACGTCATCACCCTCCGCTGAGCGCCGAGCATGTAGGTGCGCTTCACCTGCGCGAACAGCGCCAGCAGCACGAGCGCGAGTGGTGCTCGCGGCGCAGGGCATGGCCGCCGTGGCCATGGACGTGCTCGGGTTTTCCCTCGTCGTCGCGCTCGCCTTGGCTAGCTTCCTCGGGCTCGGGCTCATCAGCTCCGCGCTGCTGGCCCGTGCCATTTAGTCCTCGGCATCCCGCTACCTGAAGCGTGCACAACTTCACGAGGTCGAGCAGGGCGGCTCGTCGGACGCTGTGGTCGAGGCCAGCACTGCGCTCGACGCCGATGTCGGCGCCCCGCTCTCGGGGCCTCCAGGCGGCGAACCGCAGGGCTCCGGCGCGACGGAGCCCGAGCACCGTGCGGGCTCGGGCTCCATCGAGCCAGATTGCAGGGGTGAGGCTTGCGCCTAACCCGGCCGGGCGCTCAGTCCTCGGTCGGAGGCTCGTCCTCGCCGGCGGCCTCCTTGGCGTCGGCCTCCTCCTTGGTCTTGTGCACCGCGGCCTCGGCGTGGTGGGCCGGGCCGTAGACCGTGTACAGGATCAAGGGGTTCTCGCCCGTGTTGAGGAAGTTGTGCGTGCGTCCCGCGGGCACCACCACGAGGTCGCCGGCGACGACCTTCCGCTTCTGCCCAGACACGATCGCCTCGCCGATCCCGCTGACGAACGTCAGAATCTGGTCGGTGTCCTCGTGGACCTCCTCGCCGATCTCACCGCCGGGCGGGATCGTCATCACGACGAGCTGGCTGTGCGCGCCGGTCCACAGGACCCGGCGGAAGTCCGGGCTCTCTTCGGCGACGGTAGCGATCGTGTAGTGCTCCATGCGTCACGTCCTCCTCGATCGGAATGTGCCGCCAGTCTGCTCTGACCTGCGCCGTCGCGCCCGCCGACGCTCGGCGGAGACCCGACCGGGAAGCCGCCGAATGCGAGCACCGAAACCGGGGGTGCGCGCGCGGAGTGCCCCGCATGAGCGGCAAGCCGGGGGAGGCAGCGCCGTCCGTACCGGCGCGGACACCTGCGTCTCAAGCGTTCACGTACGCACCACCCAGTTCATCGCCGTCGTGGGGGGCCACGGTCGGGACTGCCTGCACAGCATCGAAGACGACCTACACTGGTGCCCGGTCGGCCGCGGAGTTGACCCGTCGTGGACGAGGACGGCGAGCGCATAGGCGCCGTACTTCCTGCGCGCCGCGGGCTTGTACGCCTCGAACACATAATCGAACCCGAACAGGCGGCGGGTCCGTGCCCGGTCCCTGATGAGGTTGTCGAAGGGGCCGATCAGCCGGGGTCGAGGCTGCGAGGTGCTCGTCGTCACGGGTTCGGTCACCCAGGCCGCTTCTTGCCAGCCATCGATCGTCGCCTGCAGGTGGCCACGCCCACGGAGCGTGGCAGCGACCTGATCGGCACGCAGGTGGTAGTAGGTCGCCACCTCCTCGGTCGTGGCGACACCGAGCGCTGCTAGAGCACGTTCCGCCAGTGCCGTGAGGCACTCGTCAGGCGTGAGGGTCTGGTTCAGCTGCTCGGTCGGAACGGCGCGCTCGACTAGGTTCAGGACGCGCTCGCCCCGCCGGCGACTCGTGGACGCGAGCTCGCCTCGCCACACCATGTGCTCGGCTGCGCGCTTGGTGGCTGACCATCCCCAACCACCGCCAGTGCGGTCGTCTCGTTGCAGTTCGCGGATGGTCAACCCGTGCTCGCTGTCAGCGATCAGCTCGCGGACCCGCTGCCGCGCTTTTGGTGGCGGTGTGTCGGCGCGGGCACGCGCGCGAGAACGGTGGATCTCGAACAGGGGCCAGTCGCCTATCGGCATGACGCAGGCTGCGTGCGTGTAGGTCTCGAAGGTCGCGGCGCGGTCATCGGCCGGCCACAGATCTTGATCGACGCCGCTGATCTACTGGACGGTCATTCGTGCTGCGCAGGTGAGCAGATGAGCGCGTGCGACGCGAGTGAGCGGGTCCATCTGCAGCAAGCCGATGCGTTGCACGATCGGCAAGGTGCTCGTCTGCTCTTCATGCAGACCTTGCGCGGCCACCGCGAACCCGCGGGCCTGCGCTACCGGCATCGTGATGTCAGGTCGCATGCGACGCCGCTATTTCCTCGGTACGCGGTGTGATCGCGCGGTCGGTGCGCAGCAGCCAGCAGCCGATGAGCACCGTGCCGACTGCCAGAGCGGACTGTGCGAGAGCGAGCGTCTGAGCGCCCGGGGCGACGGCGGTCAGCAACCCGGCTGCGGTGATCCCGACGGTGTAGCCGACGTTGTTGCCCACGGGGACCCAGGTATTCGCCTCGTGTCGCACTTCTTCGGGTAGGCCGTCGTCGATCATGAGGTAGCTGTTGATGTACAGGGGCGTCACCGCGAGTCCGCTCACCGCCAGGACAGCGCCGAGTGCCCAGGCGCTCGGCCACGTCATGACAGCGGTCGTGAGCGGGGCTGCGAACGCCAGGAGCAGCACGGCGTGGCGCGTGCTCAGCGACGCTCGCCACCTGACCAGCGCGTACCCGAACCCTCCGACCACGCCCCCCAGGCTGATCGCGGCCATGAGGTATCCGGTGCGGTCAAGCCCACCGGCGGCCGCAGTCGCAACCTGCGGAACCAGGAGGCCGAGCCACCCCAAGCTCGCGCCCATCATGACCAGCGGCAGGACGATCCGCCGCAGCGACGGTTGAGCGATCGGTCCGACGACCGTGCGAAGGCGCGTGCGCCAGGTGCGCAGCATCGCCTCGGCTACGCGTGGCCTCGCCGCCGGTGGACGTCGCAGGGCGGTACGGAAGTGGCTCGACGCGAAGACGAGCAGGCTGCCGACGACCGCTGCGGCGCTCACAGCCCACAGACCCTGCTGCGGCGACATCGCGAGCAGCAACGTCGATGCCAACACCGGTCCGAGCAGGAATCCCGCCTCCTCGAGGAGCGAGTCGACGGTGTGAAGCAGCTTGACCTGGCGTTCAGTGCGCCCGATCTCGGCCCACGCAGACCTGATAACTGCGTCCACCGCCGCCGGCGTCACTGCTGCGAGTGCGCACGCGACGTAGATCAACGCGAGCGGCGCTCGGTCGGCACCCACGATCGCGACGAATAGCACGAGTGTCACTGCTGCCACGATCGTCTGCGGCAGCACGACGCGAGACCGTCCAAACCGGTCGATGAGCCGCGCACGGAGCGGTGTGCTGAATGTCGCGACTGCGACCCGGACTGCTTGGACGCTCGCTGCGATCACGAGCCCCCGGGCGTCGGCGACGGCGATGAGGAGAGCCACAGGGAACGCTGCGCCCGCTACGCGACGCACGACGATGATCGCGAACAACCACAACGCTCGTGGATCGCCAAGAATCGCTTGCTCTGCACCGGGCAGTCTCATCGCGCTGTTCCTTCAACGTCCGAGGGCTCATCCAGTTCGAGGCGCGCCTGGATCGACGACCGGTGCAGCAGCACGAGCTTGGCGATCGGGTCGCCGCGCTGGATGGTGACGTCACCGGTAGGACGGAATGCCAGCGAGATGCCACCGGCGCCGATGCTACGTCGTAGCTGTCGCGCTGTGAGAACGCCCGGCGGGACTTCGACCCCGGGTATGCCTATCGACTGCGTCACCAGGAGGTACTCGTCCGGGATATTGGCTGAGAAGCCGAGGCGCCACTCCACGGAGCCGTCTCCGTTCGGAAGGAACATCGCCTCCCAGGCGCCCGAGACGCCCCGGAACTGGTGCAGTCGAAGCCACGGAGAACGTGGTGCGGTGATGAAGCCACCGCTGCGGCTCCAGAACTCGGACGTCCCGGCCAGCCGGGTGACCTCGTCCGGGTCAGCGCCGGCGTCCACCTGCGAGTCGTGTACGGGCGAGACGGTGACGGTCAACGGGGACTTGATGACCCAGCCGAGTTCTTGACCTAGCACCCAGGGACGGCACGCTTCCGGGTACCGCACCCGTCTGACGTACCGGAAGTGCTGGGCGAGCAGCGCGGCTTCGTCGTGCGCTGGAGTCCGGTGCGTGTGGTGCTTCTCGGGCAGCAACGCCCATTCGTGCTCGCGTCGCACCGTCACGGCGGGGATCCCGACCAACAGTGCTCCTCGTGCCGGGTAGTGGTGCCGGTGGGCCACCGACACCACCACCTCGTTCGTCAGACCGGTTGCTGGAAGCGGGGTGCGCCTCTCGAACACGTTGCCGCTGGACAAGCGGCTCTACCAGTCCGTGATGCCGCAGCTGAACAAGCTTAGGGAGCGGATCTCGACCGCGAAGAACCCAAAGCTCCATGTCGTGGCACCGGCGGTCTCGATGGAGACAGGGCCGTGGGCGGCACAAGAACTCGCGCAACTCGGGCAGCTGCGCGAAGCGGGCGTTCTGACCGATGAGGAGTTCGCGTCCGCGAAGGCCGCGGTCATCGCGCGGATGTCCTCCGGCGCTTGACGCTATGCGGTTACGGCGTTGGCATCGTCTGGTCGTCTGCGCCCACCCGTCTCTCGGTCGGCCCAGCGGCGACGCCAGACGAGCGACCTTGGGGCAAGTGATCGACCCGGCTTCTCGTTCTAGGCCGTGGAGCGATGGTCCGATTGGTCGAGGTACGCGCGCAGTAGTACCGGCGGGGCTCGTTCTGCCGATGGGTGGGGCATGGCTGTTCGTGCTCTTCCCGGCCGTGGCGCGCGCGCTGCATGGGTCACCGGTGTCTTCGCCTTCGCTGCGTGTGCAGTGAGCGTGCTGGTGCCGCAACTGCGTGAGGAAGTGGCCGTGGCCAGTCCGATGATCGCAACAGGGTTGCTTCTGGTCGGAGTGGTGCGACATCGGCCTCAGCACCGCGGTTGGCTAGCTATGGCGGTGATGTTGACGTTCTGGGCGGCTGCGCACGTGAGCGTTCAGGTCGCCGAAACCACCACGAAAGTGGCCGAGGCATTCATTGGCGCCGGTCATATGGTGGCGGTTGGTGTCGTGGTGATGGTCTGGTTCAGCAGGCGCCACACGAGGAGCGAACGGGCCGACGGCCTTGACGTCGTCATCGTCACCGCTGTGCTTGCACTTGTCGCTGCCCAGCTTGTCGCGGCTGCCGCAGCCGGGGGCGGCACGTGGGCCGCCGTCGTTGCTCCGACGGTCGATGTGACGATCATCGGGATGTTGCTGCGAATGGCGGTGACCAGCCGAGGATTGCCGCCGAGCACCTACCTGCTGCTCGCTGCTGCCGGCGCAGCGCTCCTGTACGACCTGACGAATGCCGTCCAGGGGCAACGTTTCGCGCTACCGGGGGAGCCGAACCAAGTGATCGGGACCCTGTGCGTCCTGCTGTTCGCGGTGGCCGCACTGCACCCGAGCATGGTGTCGGCGTTCGATCCGCAGACCTACTCCCGCCGCCGTCCGCCCTCTACAGCTCTGCTCGGGTTGGGGACTGCTGCAGGGTCGGTTGACACCGGGTGAGTGGTGATCATGCCGCAAGGGCGGCGTTCTGGGTGGTGAAGGCG
>NZ_JBFTER010000066.1:0-25154 GCF_047229345.1 Cellulomonas jepli
CGCCGGCGCCGTCGCGCGCACCGGGGCCCGGCCGGTCATCCGGCCGCTCCGGCCGGGGTCGGGGCGCCGAGCACCGAGCCGTCGGACAGCTGCAGCCACGCCGGGCTCGTCGCCCGCACCATGCCGAGCGCACGCGCCGCGGCGGCGAGCTCGCTCGGCGAGCTGCGCCGGTCGAGCTCGGCGGCGAGGTCCTGCTCCTGCACCGACAGGCGCGCGAGCTCGCGGTCGAGGTCGTGCTTCTCGTACGCCCCGCTCGCCATGGTCGTGTTCAGCAGCAGCGCGGCCAGCAGCGCACCGCCGAGGATCGCCATGCACACCAGCACGAACGGCACGCGCGTGCGGGTCTGGGCCGGGGCCCGGACCAGGAGCAGCCGCGGCGTCGTCTGCGGGGCCGCCTGCGGAGAGCTCGGGCGGGGTGCACGGGCAGGGGCGACGCGGACGGCGGACTGAGCACTCATGCGGATCTCCTCGGCGCGGTGGTGGCGCGCAGGTGGTGCGGGGTGGGGCGAAGTCGCTCGGCGGCGCGAAGGCGGACGGACTGCGAGCGCGGGTTGCGCTCGCGCTCGGTCTCGTCCGCCTCCTCGGCGCCTCGCGTGAGCAGCCGGAGGTACGGCTGGTGGGTCTCGGGCTCGACGGGCAGTCCGGGGGGTGCGCTCGACGTCGCGCCGACGGCGAGGGCGCGCTTGACGAGGCGGTCCTCGAGCGAGTGGTACGCCTCGACGACGATGCGCCCGCCGACGGACAGGCACTCGACCGCGGCGGGCAGCGCGCGCTCGAGCACCTCGAGCTCGCCGTTCACCTCGATGCGCAGGGCCTGGAACGTGCGCTTGGCGGGGTTGCCCCCCGTCTTGCGCCCTGCCGCCGGGATCGCCGCACGCAGGACGTCGACGAGCTCGCCGGTCCGGGTCAGCGGCACCTCGGCGCGACGGCGCACGACCTCGCGTGCGATCCGGCCCGCGAAGCGCTCCTCGCCGTACACGCGCAGGACCCGCGCGATCGCCTTCTCGTCGTAGGTGTTCAGGACGTCGGCCGCCGTGATGCCCGTCGTGGCGTCCATGCGCATGTCGAGCGGCGCGTCCTGGGAGTAGGAGAAGCCGCGGGACGTCTCGTCGAGCTGCAGCGAGGACACCCCGAGGTCCATGAGGACGCCCTGGACGGAGGCGAGCCCGAGCCGGCGCAGCACGTCGGGCATCTCGTCGTACACCGCGTGCACGCCCGTGAACCGGTCGCCGAACGCCTCGAGGCGCCGCCCCGCGAGCGCGAGCGCCTGCGGGTCGCGGTCGAGCCCGACGACCCTCGCGTGCGGCAGCGCGCGCAGGACGCCCTCGGTGTGGCCGCCCATGCCGAGCGTCGCGTCGACGAGCACGGCGCCGGGGCCGTCGAGCGCCGGGGCGAGCAGCTCGACGCACCGGTCGAGGAGGACCGGGGTGTGCCGCGTCGCAGCGTCGACCGCCTGCTGCTCGTCGTCCGCGGTCATCACCCCTCCTCTCGCACTCGTGCGGAGCGGCTCCTCGTGACGCCGCGTCGTGTGTGGTCGAACGGCCCCTCCGCCGTCCGACCAGATCCCCCACCGGCCCTCTGACGCCGGGGAAGTGCGTCAGAACGGACGGGAGGAGATCTCACCGGGCGGCCTCGCGGCCTGGTCGTGCGGTCCTGCTCGTGCGGGTGCGCGTCAGTCGTGAATCAGAAGGGACCGTGCGGGAAGACCTCCTCCGCCGTCTCGGCGTAGCCGGCCTCCTGCTCGGCGAGGTACGTCTCCCACGCCGCGAGGTCCCAGATCTCGACGCGGGTCCCCGCGCCGATCACCGCGACCTCCCGGTCCAGCCCCGCGTAGGTGCGGAGCATGGGCGGGATCGAGATGCGTCCCTGCTTGTCCGGCATCTCGTCGCTCGCGCCGGACAGGAACACGCGCAGGTAGTCCCGCGCCTGCTTGCTCGTCACGGGCGCCTGCCGGATCTGCTCGTGCATCCGACGGAACTCGTCCATCGGGAGCAGGAACAGGCAGCGTTCCTGGCCGCGCGTCATGACCAGCCCGGGCGCCAGCTGCGACCGGAACTTCGCGGGCAGGATCAGCCGCCCCTTGTCGTCCAAACGGGGGGTGTACGTCCCGAGGAACGGCGCGTGCGAGCCGAAGCCACTGAGGCTCGACTCGCTGCTCACGGCGGCCCCCTCTGCTCGTCGTCATCACTCGCGTCCCGGGTCTCGTGAAGAACTCTCATCCAGTGCTCACCAAGTGGCTCCACGCTACTCCACTTCCCTCCACCCGCAACGGGAATGATCGGCGTTTCACCCCGTCTTCACGATAGATCCGCAGGTCAGGGCCGGTGGAGGAGAGTGGAGGACGAACGCGGCGCCGTGTCGCGCGCGTTGCCGGCGAGGTCGCGTTCGTCGCACCATTTGGTCCGGTTCGACCCGTTCGAACCGTCCCGAACCGGACAGCACGGGCGTGTCCGGGGAGGCCGTGCGGCTCGACGTGGAGGGAAGTGGGGAGGCGGGCACGGCCGCCGCGACGCCTCCGCGTCAGTTCACCCGTACGGAGCACGTGCAACCCGTCCGGCCCCGTACGCTCGTCCTAGCCCGCCGAAGGAGTCGACAATGCTGCAGGCCGTCCCCACGACAGCCGAGCTCCACACGCTCGTGCAGACCACCAACCGGATGCGCGACGGGATCGAGCAGGTCGTCACCGGCCGCTCGGAGCTCGTGCGCACGACGGTCGCCGTCCTGCTCGCCGAGGGGCACCTCCTGCTCGAGGACGTCCCGGGCGTCGGCAAGACGACGCTCGCGAAGGCGCTCGCCCGGACCATCGACTGCTCGGTCGGCCGCATCCAGTTCACGCCCGACCTGCTGCCGAGCGACCTCACGGGCGTGAACATCTTCCGGAGCCAGACGCACGAGTTCGAGTTCCGCCCGGGCCCGCTGTTCGCGCACGTCGTCATCGGCGACGAGATCAACCGGGCCTCCCCCAAGACCCAGTCGGCGCTGCTCGAGTGCATGCAGGAGGCCCAGGCCACGGTCGACGGGCAGACCTACCCCCTGCCGCGCCCGTTCCTCGTGGTCGCGACGCAGAACCCCGTCGAGATGGAGGGCACCTACCCGCTGCCCGAGGCGCAGCGGGACCGGTTCATGGCCCGGCTCACCGTCGGCTACCCGAGCGTCGAGTCCGAGCTCGACATGCTCGACCTCCAGGAGACGTCCGACCCGCTCGACGGGATGCGGCCCGTGACCGACGCGGAGCAGGTCGCCCGGCTCATCGCGACCGCCCGCCGGCTGTACGCCGCCCCGTCGGTCAAGCGCTACATCGTCGAGCTCGTCACGGCCACCCGCGAGGACCACGCGCTCCGCCTGGGCGCCTCGCCGCGTGCCGCGATCCAGCTGCTGCGCGCCGCGAAGGCCCTCGCCGCGATGTCCGGCCGCGACCACGTGCTCCCGGACGACGTGCAGCAGCTCGCCGAGCCGGTCCTGGCCCACCGCCTGCTGCCGAGCACCGAGTCGCGCCTCTCCGGCCGCACGACGAGCGACACCGTCCGGGAGATCGTCGACCGCATCCCGCTGCCCACGAGCGGCACGGGCATCCCGCGCGAGCGGCGGGCGACGGGCTGATGCGCGTCCGCCTGACCGTGCGCGGCGTCGGGCTCGCCGCGGCCGGCGTGGCCGCGACGGTGGTCGGCGTCGTGATCGGCGCGGTGGACCTCGTGCGGATCGGCACCCTCGTCCTGCTCCTCGTCGTCGCGGCGCTCGTCGGCGTCGGCGTGCTCGACCCGGCGCGCGGCCGCCACCGCCTCCAGGTCCACCGCACCGTGAGCCCGAACCCCGTGCACGCGGGCCAGCGCGCCGAGGTCGAGGTCGCGGTGTTCGCCGCGGACACGGCCGGCCGCGCCCGCCTCGCGGGGCTGCGGCTCGGGGAGCAGGCGTCCGCGGAGCTCTCGGGCGGGCGGCCGCTGCGGGCGCACGTGAGCCGGGCACCGCACCGCGTCGCGCTCGCGTACCCGGTCGTCGCCGCACGGCGGGGCCGCTGGGCGCTCGGACCGCTCGTGGTGACGCGCACCGACCCGTTCGGCGTGGCGCGCGCGACGACGTCCCTCGGGGAGCACGCCGACGTCGCCGTGTGGCCCGCGGTCACGGCGCTCCCCGTGCCGCGCGAGGTCCTCGCGGGCGAGCCGGACCGCGTCGCGCTCGGCGCCCGCTCGCCGTCGACCGACGACGCCGCCCTGCGTGACTACCGCCTCGGCGACGACCTGCGCCGTGTGCACTGGCGCAGCAGCGCGCGCCGCGGCGAGCTCATGGTCCGGTCGGACGAGCGTGCCGGCATGCGCCCCGTGAGCGTCCTGCTGGACCCGCCGACGCGTGCCGTCGCGCTCGAGTGGAGCATCTCGCTCGCGGCCTCGGTCGCGCTCGCGATGCTCGACGCCGGGCACCCGGTGCGGCTCGTCGGCGGCCCCCTCGGCCAGGACGGTCAGCGCACGGCCCGGCACGTGCAGGGCCGCGCCTCCGGGAACGCCCGCGCCGAGCTGCTCGACCGCACGATCGACCTCGCGGTCGCCGAGTCGCCCGCCGCGGCCGAGGCCGACCTCCTCGCGGCGGCGCGGCTGCTGCAGACGACGGACGCGGGCGGCGAGGTCGTCCTCGCGGTCCTGGGACCGCTGACCGCACGCTCCCGGGCGGCGCTCGCGAGCCTCACCGACACGGCACAGGGATGGGCGATGGTGCGTACCGCGGACGGGTCGGCGACGCAGGAGCGGGAGGTCGAGCACACCGTGCGCGCCCTCCGGCGGGCCGGGTGGCGGGCGTGCCCGGTGACCCCGGGCGAGGACATCGGCGAGTGCTGGCTGCGGCTCCTCGGGTCGGCACGATGACCGGGGTCGGGATGCTGCCGCGCGGGATCCGGTCCGTCCTGGGCTCGGCCCTCGTCGCCGTCGCGACGTGCGGGAGCCTGCTCGCGCTGTCCGGCCTCCTGGCGCCGGGCCGCTGGACGACGGCCGCGGTCGTCACCGTCCTGCTCCTCGCATGCGTGACCGCCGGGGTCCGGCACGTGACCCGCTCGTGGTGGGCCCCCTCGCTCACCGGCCTCGTGCTGCTCGTGCTCGGGGTGCTCGTCGTCTACGGCGGCCCGCCGGGCAGGGTCCAGGTCGTCCCCGACACCGGGTCGGTCGAGCGCCTGCTGGCCGCCGCGCGCGAGGCCGTCGCGCTGATCAACGCCGCGCTGGTGCCGATGGTCGCGAGCCGCCCCGTCGAGCTGCTGGTCGTCGTCGGTGCCGCGTCGGCGTTCCTCCTCGCCGACGCGCTCGCGATCGGGCTCGGCGCCCCGGCGTGGTCGGGTCTCGTCCTCGGCTTCCTGTGGATCCCCACGGTCGTCCTCGGGTTCCCCGCGTCCGGCTGGGCACTGTTCTGGGCCGGGATGGCCTTCCTCCTGCTCCTCGCCCTCAGCGTCGCACCGCCCGCGTCCTCCGAGCAGGGGCCACGGCGCACCGTCGAGGCGCTCGCCGGTGCGGCCGCGATCGTCGTCCTCACGCTCGTCGCCGGCCCCCTCGTCGCGGCCGCACCGGGGTGGGCCTCGCTCGACCTCCCCCAGCTCGGCTCGGGTCCCGTGGGGCCGCTGCGGCTGAGCGACGACCTCGACCTGCGCGAGAGCCTCGGCGCCCGCTCCGGCCAGGTCGTCCTGCGGTACACCGTCGCCTCCCCCGACGGGAGCACGGAGACCGAACCGCAGCCGACCGCGAGCGACCTGACCCCGCCGACCGACGCGCGCCTGATCGGACCGCTGCGCGCGTTCACGCTGCGGGACTTCGACGGGCGGAGCTGGCAGCGGACCGAGACGGGCGAGCTCGCGAGCTGGGAGCCGGACCGGCTCCTGACGTCCGACCCCGGGCTCGCCGGGACGGAGCCGGACCCGACCGGCGGCACCCTCGCCCGGGTCGAGGTGCTCGTCGAGGGACTGCGCGAGCAGCGCCTGCCGGTCAGCACCTTCCCCCGCACCGTCACGATCGACGGCGCGTGGTCCTACGACCCCGAGCAGGACGAGGTCGTCGGCAGCCGCAGCACGCAGCAGGGCACGGGCTACACCATGACGGTGCAGGTCCCCGAGATCACCGCGGACTCTCTCCGCGAGCAGGGCGAGGGCGCGCCCGCCGACACCGAGGCGTACACCCGGGTCCCGGAGACCGACCACACCGCCGACATCCGCGCGCTGGCCACCGAGATCACCGCCGAGGCCGACGGCACCTACGAGCAGGCGCTCGCCCTGCAGTCCTACTTCCGGGACACCCAGAACTTCACGTACGACACGCGCGTGCCGCCCGCCCGCACCGACGACGCCGTCTGGGACTTCCTCGAGAGCCGCCAGGGCTACTGCGTGCAGTTCGCGACGAGCATGACGATGATGGCCCGGCTGCTCGGCATCCCCGCTCGCATCGGCGTCGGGTTCCTGCCCGGCGTGCCCAACCGCGACCGCGAGTACGTCGTCACCGGGCGGCAGTCCCACGCCTGGCCCGAGCTGTACTTCGCCGGTGCCGGCTGGGTGCGCTTCGAGCCGACCCCCGCCGTGCAGACCGGCCTCCCGCCCCGGTGGAGCGACCCGCTCGCGCTGCTCACCGGGACGGCGGAGGAGCGCGAGGTGCCGGCCGTCCCGACGGGGGCGGCAAGCCAGGCACCGGTCCCCGGGACGACGACCGCACCGGGCGCGACCCCGGAGGACGAGGGCTTCCCGCTCGCGATCGTCGCCGCCGGCGCCGTCCTGCTCCTGACCTCGGCCACCGCCGTCGCCGTCGTCCTGCGGCGCCGGCGCGCCGCCCGGGCAGCCGAGCTCGACCCCGAGCAGGCGTGGGAACGCCTGCGGGTCCGGCTCGAGCCGGCCGGGGCCGGGTGGTCGTCGGCCACCACGCCTCGCCAGGCCGTCGACGTCGTGCGCACCCGCGTGGCCGAGGCGCACGGGGCGGCGCTCGACGCCGAGGCGGAGGCGGCGTTGCGCTCGCTCGCCCGGGCCGTCGAGTCGGAGCGGTACGCGCCGACCCCCGTCGAGGTCTCCGCCGACGAGCTCGAGACGTGGGTCGCGCAGGTGCTCGGCGGGGTGCTGTCGCCGGGCGAGAAGCGCACGGAGGCGATGGCGGCCACGGCGGCGGACCGGGACGCCTGACCCCGTCCGCGCCGGCACCACGGTGCGTCGGGGGCGGCGGGGGTTCCGGCGCCGCTGCGCACCGGGCGGGGCTCGGCCTCAGGCACCGCTGCCGGCAGGGCTCGGCCTCAGGCACCGCTGCGCGCCGGGCGGGCGCAACCTCAGGAACCGCTGCGCGCCGGGCGAGCTCGGGGGTCCCTCACGAACGCGCACCGGGCGGAACTGAATGCCAGGCGCGGCGCGTCGCGCCTGATCTGCGGGCGGTCGCTCCCGGGCCCGGCCCGCCATCACGTCAGCGTACGACGTGGTCGTGCGCCGTCCGCCGGCGACGGCCGCACGCTCGGGCGCGCCTGAGCGCATCCTGCCCCAGCCGCACAGCTCGGACGCCGTCGCCGTCGACGCCATCCAGCAGGTGCGAGTCGGGTCAGCGACCGCCCTCGTCGCGGCGGTGCTGCCACCGCTCGTCGAGACGCTTCATCAGACCGCCCTGACGCTTCTTGCGCGGTGGGGAGACGCGCCCGTCCGGGCGGACGACACCGGCCGGCCCCGACTGGCGCGGGCTCGCGAACGCGAACGCCACGGCGGCGAACATGACGACGAAGCCGATCACGCCGAGCCAAGCCAGGGACGCGGCTGCGCCGGCGACGAGCAACAGCAGTCCGACGACCGCCCCGGCACCGGCGAGCACGTACCTGCTCATGGGCTTTCGCCCACGCGCGGTCAACGTGTTCGCGAGCCTAGGGTCGTCAGACGTGAGCTGCCGCTCCATCTGCTCCAGTACGCGCTGCTCGTACTCGGACAGAGGCATTACTACCCCCGTACTTCCGTCGAGGTTCTATTCACCTCAGGATAGGTCCCCGCGGCCGATCTCGGTAGTCGAACGGCGTCCGACAACTCCCCCGGAGGACGCCGGGCGGATCGCCGCGGCCCCGAATCGCTCGCGCACGTGGTCCATCACGCGTTCTGCCTCCCGGCGGCCCTGGCCGATTTCACCCACGGCCTCCTCGAGCGTCGGCTGACGGACCGTCGATGCCGCGGGGCTGAGGCCCTCCACTCGCACGCCGACGAGCCGTACCGGCAGCCCGCCGAGGTCCACCCCGGCGAGCAGCTCCCGCGCCACGAGGTACAGCTCGCGGCCCACGTCCGTCGGGGTCGGCAGCGTGCGGGACCGTGTCAGGGTCCGGAAGTCGGACGTGCGCACCTTCACCGTGACCGTGCGCGCGAGCAGGTTCTGGTGCCGCAGGCGCGCGGCGCACCGGTCGGCGAGGTCGAGCGCCTGCGTCTGGACGACCCCGAGGTCGGCGACGTCCGACGGGAACGTCACCTCGGCGCCGATGCTCTTCTCGTCGCGCCCGGGCTGGACGGGCCGCGGGTCACGGCCCCAGGCGAGGTCGTAGAGGTGGGCCCCGGCGACCCGGCCGACCGCGCGCTGGATCGTGGCGACGTCGCTGTCCGCCAGCTCGGCGACGGTCCGGATACCCCAGCGCGCGAGCGCGGACTCCGTGCGCTCCCCCACGCCCCACAGCGCACCGACCGGCAGGGCACGGAGGAACTCGACCGTCGCGGCCTTCGGGATCAGGAGGACGCCGTCCGGCTTCGCGTGACCCGACGCGAGCTTCGCGACGAACTTGGTGCTCGCGATGCCGACCGAGCACGTGATGCCGTGACGGCGGTGGACCTGCTCGCGGATGAGGGCAGCGATCCGTGTGGGCGGCCCGAGCCGGCGGCGTGCGCCGGCGACGTCCAGGAACGCCTCGTCGACGCTGACCTGCTCGACGAGCGTCGTGACGTCCCGCAGGACCTCCATGACGGACGTCGAGACGGCGCGGTACGCCTCCTGGTCGGGCGCCACGACGACGGCCTGCGGACACATCCGTCGGGCGACCGCCATGGGCATCGCCGAGTGCACGCCGAACGCGCGCGCCTCGTAGGTCGCCGCGAGCACGACCGAGCGCTCGGCGCCGCCGACGATGACGGGCAGCCCTCGCAGCTGCGGCCGCCGCGCGAGCTCGACCGAGGCGAAGAACGCGTCCATGTCGACGTGCAGGATCGAGCAGCCGTCCTCCTCCGAACCCCAGTCCCGACGGAGCGACGGTGAGCGTGGCGCGCGGCTCACGACGCCCGCGCGGCGACCAGCCGCGGGCGCTCGGGCACAGGGGCGAGGTGGTCCGCGCTCGCCTCGAGCAACGAGCGGACCTCGTCGAGGAAGTCCTCCGCGGCGCAGAGCACCTGCTCCGCGCGCTCCGCCGACACCGTCTCGAAGCGGCCGGCCTCGATCGCGGCGCGGAGGCCGGCGCCGCCGGCGAAGTACCCGCTCCACCGGCTCAGCTCGGGCGCGACCGCGTCGAGCATCTCCCACACCGTGCGCGGCGCTCGCCGACCCCCCGGCTTGCCCCGTTCCGCGACCACCGCCGCACCCGCGCGCAGAGCGGCGAGGTGCGCGTGCGAGAACCGCTCCCAGGGCTCGGGCGAGAACTGTGCCGCGACGAGCTCGGCCTCCGCCCGCTGGACCAGGCTCGCGGCGCGCGGCGGAAGACCCGCGCTCACCGCCCGGTGCTCGTGTGCCACTGCCGCCACCTCCTCCGACTGCCGACGTCTCAGTATCGAACACGTGTTCGAACCGGTCAACCCTTACGGTGGACGTGTGGCCGCACGTGACCGATCAGGACGACGAACGTCAGCCTCTCACCGACCACCCACATCACCGCGCTGGCCGGACGGCCCCGTGCGGGTACCCACGGGCACGGTCGAGGTGGTGCGCACGCCCGACGACCCCGACGGCGTGACGCTCCTCGTCAACGGCGTGCCCAGCAGCCACCTCGACCTCGCGGACCCCACCCGGCTCGACTTCGAGTACATGCAGCAGATGGCGGCGCTGCTCGACCGGCTCGGCGCCGCGCGGGACCCGCTGACGGTCGTGCACCTCGGCGCGGGCGGGTGCGCGCTCGCGCGGTACGTGCACGCGACCCGGCCGGGCTCGCGGCAGGTCGCGGTCGAGCTCGACGCCGCGCTGCCGGAGCTCGTGCGCGAGTGGTTCGACCTCCCCCGTGCCCCGGCGCTGCGGATCCGGGCGGGCGACGCGCGCGCCGAGCTGGCCACGCTCGCCTCGTCGAGCGTCGACGTGGTCGTCCGTGACGTGTTCGCGGGCGACCGCACGCCCGAGCACGTGACGACCCTCGAGTTCACCGCCGACGTCGACCGTGTGCTGCGCGACGGGGGCCTGTACCTCGCGAACTGCGCCGACCGCCCGCCGCTCGCGCTCGTGCGCGCCGAGGCGGCGACGCTCGCGGCCGCGCTCCCGTACGTGGCGGTGGTCGCGGAGCCGGGTCAGCTCCGGGGACGCCGCTACGGCAACCTCGTGCTCGCGGGGACGCGCGACCCGGACCTGCTCGACTCCGCCGCGCTCGAGCGCACGCTGCGCTCCCTCCCGACGCCGTCGCGACTGCTCCGCGGCGCCGAGCTCGCGGCGTTCGTCGGCTCGGCCCGTCCGCTCCTCGACGCCGCACCGCTGCTCGCCGACGACGACGGGGACGGCTGAGCCGGCCGGCAGCTCGCCGGGGCGCCGCGCCGGCGCATGCGGCACGCCCGGACGCCGACCGCACGACGTCCCCGGACCGGCGCACCCCCGGACGACGACGAGGCCGCCTCCCCGGAGGGAGACGGCCTCGTCCACGGACGGCGGGTCGTCAGCGACGGCGCCGCACGTGGGTGATCAGAGCGGGCGGACCTGCTCCGCCTGCGGGCCCTTCGGACCCTGCGTGATCTCGAACTCCACGCGCTGACCCTCCTCGAGGGAGCGGTAGCCCTGCGTGTCGATGGCCGAGTAGTGGACGAAGACGTCGGCGCCGCCGCCGTCCTGGGCGATGAACCCGTAGCCCTTCTCAGCGTTGAACCACTTGACAGCACCCTGTGCCATGTTCTCGTCCTTCTGTTCCAACCGGTGACGACCCTGAGCCGTGCGCTCAGGCCGTGCCGCAATGCCTTGTCCCACGTCCTGCACCGGATGGACCAGCCACTCGGGCTGGCGGTGCCTCCACATCCCTGCGGGGGCGCCGGTCAAGCGTCAGTACGTCACTGCAACGCCCCCGATACTCTCACGCACCCTCTTTCCAGCGCCATCGTTCATCGCCGGAAAAGGGACAGGTCGCGCAACGATCCGGTCACGACCCGGTGCGGGCCGTGCCATGCGCCGGTGCACGCCGCGGAGGGCCGCTCGCACGACGTCAGAGCGCGATCCCGGGGTGCGCGGCGCGGGTCCGCCTGCGGCTCACGAGCACCCCGGCCACGCCCAGCACCCACGGGACCGCCATCAGCGCGAAGGCCGCGCGGTACGCGTCGATGCCGCGGTCACCGGCCGGGGCGAGCACGTCGAGCGCCACACCGATCGCGAGCATCGACGTGAGCGCCGCGACGAAACCACCGGTGTTGACGAGGCCCGTCGCCGTGCCGAGCCGCGCCGGGGCGACGCAGCTGCGCGCGAGGTCGAAGCCGATGAGCGAGGCGGGGCCACCGACCGCGACGACCACGGAGAAGACCACGAGCACGCCGAGGCCCCGAGGTCCGGGCGGCGCGAGGACCGCGACCCACGCGACCGCGACGGCGACCGCGATGACGAGGACGGCACGCGTGCGGCGACCGGGTCGGCGCGCGGCGAGCTCCCCGAGCAGCGGACCAGAGACGATCGCGGCGACGACGTTGACGCTGAGCAGCACGCTCGCCTCACCGGTCGTGCGGCCCTGCGCCTCGACGAAGAACGAGAACCCCCACAGGAGCACCACGACCTGCGAGCTGAACGGGGTGAGGAAGTGCGCCCAGAACCCGAGCCACACGCCGGGCTCGCGCACGACGGCGCGCAGGGCACCGCCGTCCGCCGCCCGGGCCGCCCGCGTCCGGAGCACCTCGTCGGCGGTGCGCTCACCCGGACCGCCGGGACGACGACGCCACGTGCGCGCGCTCCGGCCGGAGTCGTCCGGCGAGTCGCGCACGAGCGAGGCCACGAGCAGCGCCGTCGCGAGGCTCAGCACCGCGAGGCTGCCGAACGCCGCGCTCCAGCCGCGCCCGTGCAGCACGAGCACGAGCGGGACCGCGGACAGGATCTGCCCGAGCTGGCCGACCGCACCGGTGACCTGCGTGAGCAGCGGGACGCGCCGGACGGGGAACCACGCGGGGATCAGCCGGATCACCGAGACGAACGTCATGGCGTCGCCCGCGCCGACCAGCACACGGCCGAGCAGCGCGCCGGGCACCTCGGTCGCGACCGCGAGCACGAGCTGCCCGGCGCCCATGAGCACCGCGCCGCCCGCGATCAGCAGGCGCGGGCCGAGCCGGTCGAGCAGGACGCCGACGGGGATCTGCAGCCCGGCGTAGACGACGAGCTGCGCGACGGCGAAGGTCGCGAGCAGCGACGCGCCCACGTCGAAGCGAGCGGCGGTCTCGAGCCCGGCGACGCCGAGCGACGAGCGGTTGAGCACCGCGACCACGTACGCCACGACCGCGACACCCCAGACGAGCAGGGCGCGCGACGAGGGCGGGAGGGAGGTGCTCACGGGAGTCCATCCTCCACCGCCGCGGGCGTCCACCGCGGCACCGACCGCAGACGGGCGAGCCCCGCGCCGGCGCGTGGTCGACGGCGGGGCCCGCTCAGGGGCTCAGGCGCCCTGGCCGTCCTCGCTGTTCTCGGCCAGGAACCGCTCGAACTCCGCGCCGAGCTCGTCCGCCGTGGGCAGCTGGGTCGTCTCCGCGAGCAGGCCCGTGCGCCCGAGGTTGCGCGCGAACGCGTCGTACTGCTCCTCGAGCGCGTGCACGACGGCGGCCACCTCCTCCGAGCCGCTGACCTGACGGTCGATCTCCTCGCTCGTCTCCTCGGCGGTCGCCGTCAGCGCGCCGACCTTGAGCTCGAGCCCGGTCGCGCGCTCGACGTTCTGCAGCGCCGCGATGCTGGCCTGCGGGAACGCCGACTGCGCGAGGTAGTGCGGCACGTGCACGGCGAAGCCCATCGCGTCGTGACCCGACTCCCCGAGACGCATCTCGAGCAGCGCGCTCGCGCTCGCCGGGACCTGGACGGTCCCGAACCACGACGGGTGGTCCGCCACGAGCTCGGGTCGGGTGCCGTGCGCGGTCACCGACAGCGGACGCGTGTGCGGGATGCCCATCGGGATGCCGTGCACCCCGACGGTGAGCGGGACGTCGAAGCGCTCGACGAGCTGGCGCACCGCGGCGGCGAACCGCTCCCACTGCACGTCCGGCTCGACGCCGTGCATGAGCAGGAACGGGACGCCCGCGCTGTCGCGCACGAGGTCGACGACCAGCTCCGGCTCCGCGTAGTGGCTCCACGTCGTGGAGTCGAAGGTCATCGTGGGCCGCCGCGACCGGTAGTCGAGCAGCTGGTCGACGTCGAACGTCGCCAGGCGGGTCGACGAGAGCTCGTCGGTCAGGTGGCCGGCGGCGAGCTGGCCCGCGTTGCCGGCGTCGACGAACCCGCGCAGGGCGTGCACCAGGACAGGGCCGGTCCCACCTGCGGACCGGGCCTCGACCTCGGCCGCGACCGCGGGGTCGACACCGTAGATCTCGCTCGGGTCGAGCATGGGGTCCTCACTCTCGTCGGTGCTTCGTGCGTGCTCGTGCGTGCTGCGGGGTCCGGTCCGCCGTGTGCCGTCCGGCCCGTCGTCCCCTCACAACACCCGCGGGCGCCGCACTCTTCCCGACGCGCCTCAGCGCGTGGGCAGACGGACCACCGAGACGAAGAACTCGTCGATCTGGCGCACGACGTCGATGAACCGCTCGAAGTCGACGGGCTTCGTGACGTACGCGTTGGCGTGCAGCGAGTAGCTGCGCAGCACGTCCTCCTCGGACTCCGAGGTGGTCAGCACGACGACCGGGATCGAGCGGAGGTCCTCGTCCTGCTTGAGCGCCTGGAGCACCTCCCGGCCGTCCATGCGCGGCAGGTTGAGGTCGAGCAGGATCAGGTCCGGCGTGGGGACGTCGGCGTACTGGCCCTCCTTGCGCAGGTACGCGAGGGCGCTGACGCCGTCCGAGACGACCGCGAGCCGGTTCGCGACCTTGTTGTCCTCGAACGCCTCGCGCGTCATGAGCACGTCGCCCGGGTCGTCCTCGACCAGCAGCACGTCGATGATCTTGGTGGGGGACATCGCCACTCCGTTCCGTTCCGCCCGGGTCCGGGCGCTCAGTCCTCGGCCGGGGCGAGGCGGGGCAACGTCCAGCGCACGGACGTGCCGTCCCCGTCCTGGGGCTCGATCCAGATCCGACCGCCGTGGTGCTCGACGATCTTCTTGCACAGCGCGAGCCCGATCCCGGTGCCGTCGTAGACGTCCTTGGCGTGCAGCCGCTGGAAGATGACGAACACCCGCTCCGCGTACTGCGCGTCGATGCCGATCCCGTTGTCCCGGCACTCGAGCTCCCAGGATTCTGCCACCTCACGTGCCCCGAGACGGATCACGGGCGGTTCGTCCGGGCGCCGGAACTTGATCGCGTTGCCGACGAGGTTCTGCAGGAGCTGCACGAGCAGCGCCCGCT
Organism: Cellulomonas jepli; assembly: GCF_047229345.1. Classification (NCBI taxonomy): domain Bacteria; kingdom Bacillati; phylum Actinomycetota; class Actinomycetes; order Micrococcales; family Cellulomonadaceae; genus Cellulomonas; species Cellulomonas jepli. The sequence goes on from NZ_JBFTER010000066.1 coordinate 14,642, forward strand.
CACCGCGCACGACGGGGAGCTCGTCGCGCGTGACGACCGCGCCCGACTCCGCCACGGCCTCGCTGAGGTTGTCGAGCGCGTCGTCGAGCGCCTCGTCGAGGTCCACGTCGACGGGCTCCCCGACCATGCGCCCGACGCGGGAGAAGCCGAGCAGGTCCTGGATGAGCTGCTGCATGCGCTTCGCGCCGTCGACCGCGAAACCGATGTACTGGTCCGCGCGGTCGTCGAGCTGACCGCCGTAGCGCTTCTGCAGGAGCTGGGTGAAGCTCGCGATCTTGCGCAGCGGCTCCTGCAGGTCGTGCGACGCGACGTAGGCGAACTGCTCGAGGTCCCGGTTGGAGCGCCGCAGCTCCTCGGCCTGCTCGGTGAGCTGCTCGTGCGCGGCGGCGATCTCGGCGGACGAGGCCCGGAGCGCACCGAGCTGCGCGACGAGCGCGACGCGCATGCTCTCCACGTCCGCGGCGAGGTCGGCGATCTCCCCCGGACCCGTCGAGAGCACCGGGTGGTCGAGCTCCCCGGAGCTCACCGCCCGGGCGTCCGCGGCGAGGGCCGCGAGCGGGGCGGCGATCCAGCGGCGCAGCAGCACCGAGAGCGCGATCCCGACGGCGACGGCCGCGAGCGACAGGACGACGAGCGCGCCGGCCACCAGCCGGGTCCAGAGCGTGAGCTCGTCGACCGCCTCCCGACGCTCCGCGCGCAGCACGTCGAGGTAGTGCTCGACGGCGGCGCGGGTCTCCTCGAACAGCACGCGCCCACGCTCGATGTCCTCGGTGGTCACCGCTCCGGTGCCGCGCAGGTCGACCGCCTCGATCGCCGGCGCGGCGAACTCGCGCTCCCACCGCTCCGCGGCCTGCGACGCCGCGCTCGCCGCTCCCGTGACCTCGGGCGTGACGATGTCGCGCTCGGTCTCCTCCTCGAGCTCCACGAACGTCGCCGAGCTCGTCGCCCGCTCGAACGGCTCGAGCGTCACGGCGTCGCCCGTGAGCGCGTAGCCGCGCACCGCGGTCTCCGCGTCGACGAGGCGCGTGTACGCGGCCTCCGCCCGGGTCACGGCGAGGAAGTAGGTCTCCGTCACGTCGTGCTGCCGGTCGATCATGCGCTCGACCGCGAGCCCCGAGACGAGGACGACGACGCCGAGGAGGACGCCCGCGAGCGCCAGGGTCCGCGACAGCCGCTGGCGCAGCGTCGTGCCGGCCACGGGCCCGCGTCCGGTGGCGGCGTTCATGCGCCGCGCCCCAGGACGACCACGGCGGTGTCGTCGACGAGCTCTCCCCCGTGGATGTGCCGGACCTGCTGCAGGACGTGGTCGACGAGGTCCTGCCGGCCGGTCCGCAGCGCGGCGTCGAGGACGGAGATGAGCCCGGTCTTCCCGACGCGCTCCCGTCCCCCGTCGACCGTCGCCTCGAGCACGCCGTCGGTGTAGAGCATGACCCGCCACGACTCGCCGAGCTCGAGGTGGCACGCGTCCCAGCCGCCGCTCACCGGGATCCCGAGCGCACGTCCGCGCGCGTGGGTCGGCAGGGTCGTGGACGGCGGGCCGAGCAGGATCGGCACGGGGTGGCCGGCCAGGTACAGGTCCGCGGACGTGCCGTCGGGCGACACGGCGACCATGGAGACGGTGGTGAAGACCTCGGGACGCGAGCGCTCCGCGACGAGGACCCGCTCGAGCAGGCCGAGGATGCGTTCCGCGGGCGTGTCGGCGAGCACGAGCGTCCGCCAGGCCGTGCGGAGCGTCGCACCGAGCGCGGCCTCGTCGGGGCCGTGGCCGCACACGTCACCGACGATCGCGAGCACGCGCCCGTCGGTGCACTCCACGACGTCGTAGAAGTCCCCGCCGAGCAGCCCGTCGCGCCCCGCGCGGTACCCCACCTGGACCTCGATGCGGGCGTCGTGCACGAGCGGGTTCGGCAGCAGGGCGCGCTCGAGGCGGGTCATCTCGTTGGCGCGGACCAGGCTCCGGTACAGCGCCCGGTCGGTGTCCTCGAGCCGGCGGCGCTGCACGGCGTAGCGCACGGACCGCCCGAGGAGCTCCCCGTCGACCTCGCCCTTGACGAGGTAGTCCTGCGCGCCGGCGGCGACGGCCCGAACGCCGACGTCGGTCCCCGACAGGCCCGTGAGCACGACCACGGCGGGGGCGCCGGCCGCGAGCAGCCGGTCGAGCGCCCCGAGGCCCATCGCGTCGGGCAGGCCCAGGTCGAGCAGCACGCAGTCGACGTCGAGGCGCTCGACGGCCTCGTCGAGGGTGCGGACCCACGTGAGGTCGACGTCGAGCCCCGCGTCCTGGAAGTGCTCGTCGACGAGCAGCGCGTCGCCGTCGTCGTCCTCGACGAGCAGGACCCGGATGCGCGGGTTCCGTGCGTCGCCCACGAGCACGTCCGCGGCCCCGGCGTCGAGCTCGGGGAGCACGAGGGCACCGTCGGGCGCTCCGGTGCTGTGCGTGGTCACGCAGGGTCCTCTCGTCGGGCGGTGGCGTGGGCAGCCTAGGGCCGGGCGGGCCCGGTCGCGCACCCGGGTGGGGTGAACAGCGCCTGGGCGGGCCGGGAGGCGGTGCACGGCACCGGCGTCGGGGGCGGATAATGGACGGCCGCTCGCGCCGTCGCGCGGGCGACCCGGAACCGGCGGGAGCAGGCGCGCACGCGCGCGGGCCTGGGCACCTCGTGGACAGGAGCGCACGTGGCGGGGATCGAGTCGGAGCTGCGCCGTGAGCAGGAGACGGTCGACGGCCTCTACGGACGCCTGGACGCGCTGCGCGCCCAGACGCGCGAGCGGCTCGCCGACGTGCGGCGCGGTGGCCCCTCGGGCTCCCCCCAGAACCGCAGCGAGCGCGACGCGTTCGCGACGCTCTACGAGGACCGCCTGGCCCAGCTCGAGGCCGTCGAGGACCGGCTCGCGTTCGGCCGTCTCGACCTGGCCGACGGCGACGCCCGGTACATCGGCCGGATCGGCCTGACCGACGACCAGCACGCGTCGATGCTCACCGACTGGCGCGCGCCGGCCGCGCAGGCCTTCTACCGTGCGACGGCCGCCCAGCCCGACGGCGTGGTGCGTCGCCGGCACCTCGTGACGCGGGGCCGCGCGGTGACCGGCGTCGAGGACGAGGTGCTGGACCTCGACGTGCTCGCCTCGGCGGACGGGCTCGACGCGGACCAGCGCGAACGGCTCATCGGGGGCCTGTCGGGCGAGGGTGCGCTGCTCGCCGCGCTGGCCGCCGGCCGCACGGGCCGGATGGGTGACATCGTCGCGACGATCCAGGCCGAGCAGGACAGGATCATCCGCTCCGACCTCCAGGGCGCGCTGGTGGTCCAGGGCGGCCCCGGCACCGGCAAGACCGCCGTGGCGCTGCACCGCGCCGCGTACCTGCTCTACGCGCACCGGCGGCTCCTCGAGCGCTCGGGGGTGCTGCTGATCGGCCCGAGCCGGACGTTCCTGCGCTACATCGACCAGGTGCTGCCCTCGCTCGGCGAGACCGGCGTGGTCACCACGACGATCTCCGAGCTGTTCCCCGGGGTCGTCGCCGGCGGCGCCGAGGACGAGGCGGTCGCCGAGATCAAGGGTCGCGCGCTCATGGCGCGGGTCGTCGCGCGGGCGGTGCGCCAGCGCGAGCGGGTCCCGCGCGAGGCGACCGAGATCCGGGTCGACGGGCGGACCGTCGTCGTCACGCCGTCCGACGTGCAGTCGGCCATCGCGCGGGCCCGGCGCGGCCACCGCCCGCACAACCAGGCCCGGGTCGCGTTCGTGCGCGACATGCTCGGCCGGCTCGCCGCGCAGTACGTCGAGCAGCTCGGCTGGGAGGTCCCGCCCGACGAGCGCGGCGAGATCGTCGAGGAGCTGCGCACCACGCGCGAGGTGCGCATCGCGCTGAACCTCGCGTGGATGCCGCTCACGCCGCAGGGGCTCGTGACGGACCTGCTGACGAAGCCCGCGCGGCTCGCCGCTGCGGCGCCCGAGCTGTCCCGGCGCGAGCGCGACCTGCTGCTGCGGGACCGCGACGCGCCGTGGACCCCCGCGGACGTCCCGCTGCTCGACGAGGCCGCCGAGCTCCTGGGCGAGGACGACCAGGCGGCCCGCGCCCAGGAGCGGGCGGACGCCGCGCGCCGCTCGGCCGAGGTCGACTACGCCCGGCGGGTCCTGCAGTCGTCGGGCAACGACGGGCTCGTCTCGGCGGAGCTGCTCGCGGACCGCTTCGCGAGCAGCGGGCCGAGGCTCACCACCGCCGAGCGCGCAGCGGCGGACCGGACGTGGACGTACGGGCACGTGGTGGTCGACGAGGCGCAGGAGCTGTCCGCGATGGCGTGGCGCATGCTCGTGCGCCGCGTGCCGACCCGGTCGATGACGGTCGTCGGCGACGTCGCGCAGACCACCGCCCGCGCGGGTGCGCGGAGCTGGGCGGACATGCTGGACCCGGTCCTGCGCACGTCCTGGCGCCTGTCGGAGCTCACCGTGAACTACCGGACCCCCGCGGCCGTCGCCGACGCCGCCCAGCGGATGGCGCGCGCCGCGCGCCTGCCGGTGAGCACGCTCACGTCCGCCCGCGAGGTCCCGGACGCCCTGCGCGTCGCGCGCGTCGCGCCGGACGACCTCGCGCGCGCCGCCGTCGACGAGGTGCGTGCGGCGCTCGCCGTCGTCGGGGACGCGTCCGGCGGCGGGCGCGTCGCGGTGCTCGGTCCGCCGGCGCTGCTCGCGCGCGTGCACGGGGAGCTCGACGCGGTGGGGCTCGCGCCGGGGGCGTCCGAGGGCCGGTCGCCGGCGGACCTCGACGCGCCCCTGTCGTTGCTCACGCCGCGCGAGGCCAAGGGGCTCGAGTTCGACGTCGTCGTCCTGCTCGAGCCGGCCGACGTGCTCGCCGAGAGCGCGGGCGACCTCTACGTGGCGATGACCCGGCCGACGCGCGCGCTGCGCGTCGTGCACGCCGCGCCGCTCCCCCGCGGCCTGGCGGACGACCTCGAGGGCACCGCGGGCTGAGCCGCGGCGGCGACGGGCCTCAGGCGCCGTCGCACGCGACCTGACCGACGCGTGCCAGGCCGGCGAGGTCGCCCTCGCCGAGGTCCGTGCGCGCGCCGGTCACGGGCGCCATGAGCTCGTCGGGCGTGTCGACGTGGTCGAGCCCAACGACGTGCGCGAGCTCGTGCACGACCACGGCGCGGGCCCGGGCGTACCCGTCGGGGCCCACGAGGATCGCCGAGAGGTCCGGCGCGTCGAGCAGCACGCGCCCGCCGGCGAGGAACTGCGAGCGGCCGTCGGCGCCTGGCACCACGGAGGCGCCGCCGAGGCCCGCGGTGGGGCCGGCGAGCTCGGGGTAGACCGTCTCGTCCGACCAGGCGAGGAGGACGGGGGCCCACCCGTCGCCGTAGCGCGCCTGGACGAGGGGACGCTCGAGGTCGGGCTCCTCGGACGTCAGCCCGGCGTCGACGAACGTGAGCCCGGTCGCGGCGGCGATCACGGCGACCGACTCGGCGACGAGCTGCTGGCCCACTGCGGGCGCGCCGTCGGGGCGGACGACGTAGCGGATCGGGCGGCACGGGTCGAAGCCGACGGGCTCCCCCGTCGGCCCGTCGTGCAGGAACGCGTACGCGCCCGAGGTCGTCACGGGCACCGGAGGTCGCGGGCGGACGGCCCCCTCGACGGGCGCCGGGACGGACACCAGGCGCCCCTCGACCGACACCATCGCGCGCGGCGGCGCGAGCCCGATGACCGGCTCCAGCGCGCCGCGCTGCCAGGCGAGCGCCGTCAGGACCACCACGAGCACGACCAGGAACCCGGGGTGCAGCACCCGCCGACGCGTCGCGACGGGCCGTGCGGACCGTGCGAGACGCGCTGCGCGGCGACGGTACCGCCACATCGACAGGCTCACGCCGCGAGTCTGTCAAGCCCTCCGCGGGGTGCGTGCCACGGCACGGGTGAAGCGGCTGCCCACAGGGGTGAAAGTGTCCGAGGGACGGGACCGGCTTGGACGCCCCCCGCCCGGGGAGCACCATGGGGGCGTGCTACGCGCCCTCCTCCTCGAGAACCTCCACCCCCAGGCCCGGACCATCCTCGAGTCCGCCGGCTTCGACGTGACCACGCGGACGGGGGCGCTCGACGAGTCCGAGCTCGTCGACGCGCTCCAGGGCGTCCACCTCCTCGGGATCCGCTCCAAGACGCACGTCACGGAGTCCGCGCTCGCCCAGGCGCCGGACCTGCTGGCCGTCGGCGCGTACTGCATCGGCACGAACCAGATCGACCTGGCCGCTGCGGCGGACCGGGGGGTCGCGACGTTCAACGCCCCGTTCTCGAACACCCGCTCGGTCGTCGAGATCGCGATCGCCGACATCATCGCGCTGACCCGCCGGCTCACGGAGTTCAACTCCGCGATGCACGCGGGCATCTGGAACAAGAGCGCCGAGGGCGCGCACGAGATCCGCGGCCGCACGCTGGGGATCATCGGCTACGGCAACATCGGCACGCAGCTGTCCGTGCTCGCCGAGAACCTCGGCATGTCGGTCGTGTTCTACGACACCGCGGAGAAGCTCGCGCTCGGCAACGCCCGCCGCGCCGAGTCGCTCGACGAGCTGCTCGACGTCGCGGACATCGTGACCCTGCACGTCGACGGCCGCAGCGGGAACGCCGGCCTGTTCGGCGAGAAGCAGATCGCCCGCATGCGTCCCGGCTCCGTCTTCCTCAACCTCTCGCGCGGCTTCGTCGTCGACTACGCGGCCCTGCGCGACGCGATCGTCGCGGGTCACGTCTCCGGCGCTGCCGTCGACGTCTTCCCCACCGAGCCCAAGCGCAAGGGCGACCCGTTCACGTCGGAGCTCCAGGGCCTGCCGAACGTGATCCTCACGCCCCACACGGGCGGGTCGACCGAGGAGGCGCAGGAGGCGATCGGCCAGTTCGTCTCGAACAAGGTCCGCGACTACCTGGCGACCGGGTCGACGACGCTGAGCGTCAACCTCCCGAACGTGGCGCTCGACCAGCCGCCCGGCGCGCACCGCCTCGCCTACCTGCACCGCAACGTCCCCGGGGTGCTCGCGGCGGTGAACGCCACGCTCGCCGAGCACGGCGTCAACGTCGCCGGCCAGCTCCTCGCGACGCGCGGTGAGATCGGCTACGTCGTCACGGACACCGACGCGCCGGTCGAGGACGCGGTGCTGGACGCGCTGCGCTCGCGACCCGAGTCGGTCCGGCTGCGCCTCCTGTCCTGAGCACCGGCCCGGGCTCTCCACGCCGGCATCCCTGAACGCCACGAGGCGCCCGGACGAGCGATCGTCCGGGCGCCTAGTGCGTGTGGTGCGGGCGTCCCCTCGCGGGGCCACCGCCGAGCGGTCAGGCCGAGCCGGACTTGCGCCGGAACTGGCGCTGCACCGGACCGGCCGTCTCGGAGCCGTGCACGGACCCGGTGTTGCGCGAGCCGTCCGCGGAACGGTGCTGCGCCGCGGCCTTCTTGCGGTCGAGCGCCTCGCGGAACTTCGCCTTGGCGTCCTGCGCGACCTGCTCGGTGGTCGTGCTCTCGTCGTGCTCCGCCATCGCGGTACCTCCTCGTCGTGGTGGGTCCGGGAAGCCCGGCCGGCGGAGCGGGTCGCTGCGCTGCAGGGTCAGCCTCCCCGAGTCGGACGTGCAAAGCCAACCGGTTTCGACGCCCCGGGCTCGCGCGGTACTTCCCGGCCGCCCACGCGCGTGGAAGACCACCCGGCGTACTCATCGGTAACCTACGCCTCCGTAAGTTACGCTCGCGTAGTGACCACGACGTCCGACCGGCCCTGGCTCGCCTCCTACGCACCCGGCACGCCCGCGGAGATCGAGGTGCCCGACGAGCCGCTCGTCGCCAGCCTCGTGCGCGCCGCCGAGCAGCACGCCGACCGGGTCGCCGTCGACTTCCTCGGACGGGAGACCACCTACGCCGAGCTCCTCTCCGAGGTCGAGCGCGCCGCCGGCGCGCTGCACGGGCTCGGCGTCCGCGCCGGCGACCGGGTCGCGATCGCCCTGCCGAACGGCCGGGCGCACGTCGTCGCGTTCTGGGCCGTGCTACGTCTCGGCGCCGTCGTCGTCGAGCACAACCCCACGTACTCCGCGGGTGAGCTCGAGCACCAGCTGCACGACTCCGGCGCCACGGTCGCCATCTGCTGGGAGCAGACGGCCGCGCGCGTGGCCCAGGTCCGGGCCCGCACCGCGGTCACGACCGTGCTCGCGGTCGACCTCTCACGCGACCTGCCCCGGCGCTCGCGCCTCGCACTCACCCTGCCGGTACCCGCCGCGCGGCGGATGCGCGCGAAGCTGCGCGGACCGGTCCCCGCCGGCGCGCTGCGCTGGCACGACGTCCTCGCGCACGCCGAGCCGCTCGCCGCCGACCACCCGTACCCGGCCGCCGGGGACGTGGCGCTCCTGCAGTACACGGGAGGCACCACCGGGACCCCCAAGGGCGCCGTCCTCACCCACCGCAACCTCGTCGCGAACGCCGCCCAGGGCGCTGTCTGGACCGGGCTCGGCAGCGGCTCCGAGACGATCTACGGCGCCCTGCCCTTCTTCCACGCGTTCGGCCTGACGCTGTGCCTGGCGTTCGCCACGCGCGTCGGCGCCACCCTCGTCGCCTTCCCGACGTTCGACCCGGACGCCGTCCTGCGCGCGCAGGCCCGGCGGCCCGCGACGTTCATGCCGGGTGTGGCCCCGATGTTCGACCGCGTGGCCCGCGCCGCCGAGGCGCGGGGCACCGACCTCCGCTCCATCCGGGTCGCGATCGCCGGCGCGATGCCGATCCCCGCCGAGACGGCCGAGCGGTGGGAGCGACTCACGGGCGGGCTCCTCATCGAGGGCTACGGCATGACGGAGACGTCGCCGGTCGCGCTCGGCAACCCGTGCACCCCGGACCGCCGCCCCGGCGCGCTCGGGCTGCCGTTCCCGAGCACCGAGATCCGCATCGTCGACCCCGAGGACCCCGCGCGCGACGTCGCAGCCGGCGAGCGCGGCGAGCTGCTCGTGCGCGGGCCGCAGGTCTTCTCCGGCTACTGGCAGCGCCCCGAGGAGACGGCGGAGCAGCTCCTCGACGGCGGCTGGCTCCGCACCGGGGACGTCGTCACGATGGACGACGACGGCGTCGTCACGCTCGTGGACCGGATCAAGGAGATGATCATCGCCGGGGGCTTCAAGGTGTACCCGTCGCAGGTCGAGGACCACCTCCGGACCATGCCGGGCGTCGCGGACGTCGCGGTGGTCGGCGTCCCCGGGGGCGACCTCGGCGAGAAGGTCGTCGCGGCCGTCGTGCTCGACGACCCGGCGCGGACCGTCGACGTGGCGGCCGTGCGCGCCTGGTGCGAGCAGCGTCTCGCGCGCTACGCCGTGCCGCGCGAGCTCGTCATCATGACCGAGCTGCCGCGTTCGCAGATCGGGAAGGTGCTGCGCCGGGTCGTGCGCGAGCGCGTGCTGGCCGGGGACGCGACGGCCTGACGCTCCGCCGCCGCCCGAGCGCCGGCGCGCGCCGCGGAGCTCGGCCGGTCTCGCCCTGCGGGCTCCGTGCGGAAGGCGTCGCGAGTCAGGCCGATGGGCCTGAGCGCCCGGCGCCCGACGGCGTCGTCTCCGGGTCCGCGCCGGGCTCGCCGGCGTCACCGCCGCCGTCCGACGCCGCTGAGCGCGCCGCCTCGTGGTCGGCGCGGAGCACCGTGATCGCCGCCTCGAAGTCCTCGAGGGAGCTGAACGCCTGGTACACGCTCGCGAACCTCAGGTACGCCACCTCGTCGAGCTCGCGCAGCGGGCCGAGGATCGTGAGCCCGATCTCGTAGGCGTCGAGCTCGGCGCTCCCGCTCGACCGGATGGTCTCCTCGACGCGCTGGGCGAGCAGCGCGAGGTCGTCCTCGCTCACCGGCCGGCCCTGGCACGCCTTGCGGACGCCGTTGATGACCTTCTCGCGACTGAACGGCTCGGTGGCGCCGGAGCGCTTGACCACCGAGAGGCTCGCCGTCTCGACGGTCGTGAAGCGGCGGTTGCACTGGGGGCACTGGCGTCGACGACGGATCGAGGAACCGTCGTCGGAGGTCCGGGAGTCGACGACACGGGAGTCCCCGTGTCGGCAGAAGGGGCAGTGCACGCCTGAGAACCTAGGCGCTCGCGCTGGGACGACGCAACAGCGCCGCGGCTCAGCGCTGGACCGGGAGGACGAGCTCCTGGCCCGCGTCCAGGCCCGCCGTCGCGAGCCCGTTGAGCGATTGGAGCTCGAGGACGACGTCCCGGACGTCCTCACCGGGCCGGGCGCTCTCCGCGGCGATCTCCCACAGGGTCTCGCCGGCAGCGACCGTGTACGTCGTGACCTCGAGAGCGCGCGAGGGACCGTCAGCGAGCGCCTGACCACCCTGCACGCCGGCCACGAGCACCAGCGCAGCGAGCAGCAGGACCACGAGCCGGCCGCGGCTGGTCAGGCGGAGCGGGCGCTCGTCGGCGGACGCCACGGTCGAGCGGTGCGCGACGGCGACCGGGCGCCGCAGCGAGCCGGTCCCGGGCCGCGACGGAGCACCCGCTACGGCACGCGCGGGCGCCGGACGGGCCGGAC
>NZ_JBFTER010000067.1:0-25048 GCF_047229345.1 Cellulomonas jepli
CGGGTGTTCGACGCCGCGTCGAACCTCCTGCTGCGCGCGCTGCGCATCGAGCCGGTTCACGACGTCGAGCACTCCGCGACGGTGCGGGACCTCGAGCACATCGTCGAGGAGTCCCGCGACAGCGGTGACCTCCCGGCGGAGCTGTCGGTGCTCCTGGACCGGATCATCGACTTCCCGCGCCGCGACGTCGAGCACGCGATGATCCCCCGTGCCCACGTCGACGTCGTCGACGCCACCGAGACTCTGGCGGAGGTCCGTGCCCGGATGGCCACCGGTCACTCCCGGTACCCGGTCCTGACGGACGACGAGCAGGTCGTCGGCGTCGTGCACCTCGACGACGTGCTCGCCGGGGCCGAGGGGGACGAGACGCCCGCCTCGGGGTTCATGCGGTCCCCGCTGGTGCTCGCGGCGTCCATGACGCTGCCCGACGCGCTGCGTGAGCTGACCCGGTCGAGGAACCGGATGGCGTGCGTGATCGACGAGTACGGCGGCTTCGCCGGGGTGCTGACCCTGGAGGACCTCGCGGAAGAGCTCGTCGGGGAGATCACCGACGAGCACGACCCAGCGACCCCGACGCTCGCCCCGGTCGCGGACGACGGGATCTGGGTCATGGCCGGGGACGTGCACATCGACGAGGTCGAGCGCGCCGTCGGGCGCGACCTGCCGCGCGACGGCTACGAGACCATCGCCGGCCTGGTGATCGCCCACCGCGGGTCGCTGCCCGAGGCCGGTGACGTCGTGCACGTCGAGCTGCCCCCCGACCCCGCCGACCTGGCCCACGCCGACGAGCCGGCACCGGTGTGGATGCGCGTCGACGTGCTCGAGCTCGAGCGCCGCGTGCCTGCCCTCGTGCGTGTCACCGTCCCCGCCGAGCCCCCCGCCCCGACCGACGCGCACGCCGAGGAGACCGGACGATGAGCGACCCCTGGATCGTCACCGGCGTCACGGTCGCCCTGATCGCGCTGAGCGCCTTCTTCGTCGCCGTCGAGTTCGCGCTGCTCGCCGCCAAGCGGCACCGGCTCGAGGACGCCGCCCCCACCAGCCGGTCCGCACGCGCGGCGCTGCGCAGCTCGACCGAGCTGACCGTGCTGCTCGCCGGCTCCCAGCTCGGGATCACCGCGTGCACCCTGGCCCTCGGGGCGATCACCAAGCCGGCCGTGCACCACTGGCTCACGCCGGTCTTCGAGACCTGGGGTCTGGCGCTCTGGCTGGCCGACGCCGCCGGGTTCGTCCTGGCCCTGCTGGTCGTCACGTTCCTGCACCTCGTCGTCGGGGAGATGGCGCCCAAGTCCTGGGCCATCGCCCACCCGGAGACGTCCGCGACCGTGCTGGCGATCCCGATGCGCGCGTTCATGTGGGTCACCCGCCCGCTGCTCGTCGCCCTGAACGACGTCGCCAACCGGTGCCTGGTCATGGTGGGCGTCGAGCCCGCCGCCCAGGTCGCCGCCGGGCAGAACCCCGACGACCTGCGTCACCTCCTCGAGCACTCCGCGAACGTGGGGGCGCTCGAGCCGGCGTACTTCGCCCAGCTCTCCGGCGCCCTCGAGCTCCAGGACCTGACCGTCCAGGACCTGCTCGGCGCCGGCTCGCGGCCGACGGCCGTGCCGGTCACTGCGACCGCCGCGGACGTCCAGGAGGCCACCCGGACCTCCGGCCACCTGCGCGTCCTCGTCGGCGGTCCCGGTTCGGCGCAGGGGGTCGTCCACGTGCGCGACACCCTCGTCGAGCCCGCCGACCGGCCCGTGCGCGAGCTGATGCGGCCCGTGCTCCCGCTCGAGGCGGGCACGCCCGTGTACGCCGCGCTGACGTCGATGCGCGAGACCCGCAGCCACCTCGCCGTGGTGGTCGAGGGCGACGGGACCCTGCGCGGGGTGATCACCCTCGCCGACGTCCTCGCCCGGCTGTTCCCGCGGACGCCGGCCACGCCGGCCGGGGCCTGAGCCCGCACCCGGGGACCCCGGGAACACGGCAGGGCCGACGGGTCGGAACCCGTCGGCCCTGCTGGTCGTGCGGTCCGAGCGACGCGTCAGGCGGCGCGCTCCCAGCCCTCCTGCGTCCCCTGCGGCGCGAGCGTGCCGCCGTGACGGCCCTTGCCCGGGTGGCCCGGGTGGCCGGGGTAGCCGTGGCCGGTGCCCGGGCCGGAGACGCCGTTGATCGCCGACGTGTCCTGCGCGAGCGAGTACGTCGCGTAGGCGATCGCCTTGGTCATGATCCCGAGCGCCGTGGTGTCGACGTTCGTGATGTCGTCCTCGGGCGTGTGGTAGTTCGGGTCCTGCTGGATGCCCTCGGTGCCGCCGAACAGCGCGACCTCCTCGGCGGTCTTGATGTCGTCGGCGCCGGTGAACAGCCCCGAGGCCGGGATGCCGTTGACGATGAACGCCTGGTAGTCGGACCGGCCGGAGAACTCGGTGTCGACCCAGGCCTGCCCGATGCTGTCGAAGTAGTCCGTGAAGACGTCCTCGGTCTCGATCGAGCCGGCCGGGACCTCGACGGGCGCCTCGTACGTCGACTCGTCGGCGTCGTACACGCCGATGACGTAGTTCGGCGAGCCGACCATGTCGAAGTTGAGGTACGTCGCGATGCGGTCGAGCTCGCCCTCCTGCGTCGCGAGCTCCTCGACGTACTCCGTCGAGCCGATGAGCCCGAGCTCCTCGGCGCCCCACCACGCGAACCGCACCGTGTTGTTGTGCTTCTTCGACTTGGCGAGCTGGACCGCGACCTCGAGCAGCGCCGCGGAGCCGGTGCCGTTGTCGTTGATGCCGGGGCCGTCCTCGACGCTGTCGAGGTGCGCGCCGAGCATCACGACGTTGTCGTCGCGCCCGCGCTGGGTCTCGGCGAGCACGTTGAAGCTCTCGGCCTCCTCGACGTGGCTGCGGATGTCGAGCGTGACGTTGACCGGGTAGCTGGTCGCGAGGTCCTCGAGCAGGGCCTGGCCGGTCTCGAGCGTCGTACCGGCGGACGGGATCGTGACGCCGCTGTCCTCGCCGAGCGTGCCGAACAGCTCCGTCTCGGCGACGTTGTTGTAGATGACGATCCCGACCGCGCCGGCCTCCTGCGCGACGAGCGCCTTCACGCCGAACGGGCAGGTGCCGCGGCTCACGAGCGCGATCTTGCCGGCGGGGTCGACGCCCTCCCAGGCGGCGGCGTCGCAGCCGAGCGGGTCGGCGGTCGGCGCGGACAGGTCCGCCGTCAGCCCGGTGTCGGGCGTGCTCGACGAGAACTCCATCTGGTCGACGACGAAGCTCGCCGCCTCGGGCGTGTTCTGCAGCAGGACCTCGGCGTCGACCACGTCGAGGTCGAACGTGAAGTAGTCGCGCTCCGTCTTGTACCCGGCCCGCTTGAGGGTGCGCTCGACGTACTGGGCGCTCGCCTCGTACCCGGGGGTCAGGGCGGCGCGGTTGCCGTCGTTGCGGTCGGCGACGTACTGCAGGGCCTGCAGGTGGCGCATGACCGCCTTCGTGGTGACCTTCTCCGCGAAGCGTTCGGGGGTGTTCGGGTTGCCGTGCGCCGAGGCGGGTGCCGCGATCGCGCCGCCGACGAGCAGGGCGCTGGCCGCTGTGAGCGCGGCGAGGGTACGACGTGCTGTCACGGGTGGGACCTCCAGAGGAGTTCGGCGAGCCCGGGTCTGCTGACCCCGCGGTTCGTCCGAGGAGGAAGCCGCGTCGGCGCGGTTCACAACGTACGCACAGGTATTCCCGGGAGGGAAGGGGACGAATCGACTCCGGCCCCCGTGGGCGGTCAGCGCGAGGCGACCGCGCGGCTGGCGCGGCCCGGGGACGTCCGGCGCTCGCGCCGGCGCAGGTAGTGCCACGCGAGGCCGGCACAGACGACGCCGTTGAGGATCCCGACGAGCACGTCCGTCAGGTGGTGCATGCCGCGGTAGAGCCGCGCGTACGCGACGAGCACGGGCACGAGCAGGCAGACCGCGGTCGCGAGCCACCGCAGCGTCGGGTCGGTGATCCGGCGGCTGAGCAGCGCGAGCGTGAGGTAGAACGCGGTCGACGCCCCGACGTGACCGCTGGGGAAGCTCGACGTCGGGGGAGCCTCGTCGAGCTTCTCGACCGACGGGCGCTCGCGGCCGACGACCGCGGCGGCGGTGACGAACACCGCCGCCTGCACGGACACCGCGATCCCGGGGACGACGGCGAGCCACCACTCCTTGGTGCGCCACCACACCAGTGCGATCACGAGCAGGCACGTCGTGATGATGAACAGGGTCGCTCCGATGTTCGACCAGAGCGCGGTGAGCTGGTCCATCACCGGGGTGCGGTCCGCGGCGAGCTCCGCGTTGAGCGTGTCCTCGGCGGGCAGGTCGTCGAGCGGCCCCCGGATGAGCGTCCCGAGCCCGACGATGACCGCCCACAGCCCGACGGCGGGGGCGAGGGCGCGGCGGGCGAGGTCGCCCCCGGCGCTGCTCAGGGTCGGTCGCGACGTGTCCTGCGCGTACCGGTGGACGAAGCTCACGGGTGGGCCTGCCTGTCGTCGGGGGTGGGCGGGGCGTCCTGCTGGGGGAGGTGCGGGGCGCGGCCGACGTAGCCGAGGTAGGAGGCGCCGACCATCGCGGTGCCGAACAGCACCCCCGCGACGACGTCGGACGGGTAGTGCACGCCGAGCAGCACGCGGTCGGCGGCGGTGAGGATGACGAGCGCGGCGGCGACGGCGGGGACCACGACGCGCCCGCGGGGGCCGAGCAGCGGCCAGACGAGCAGCGTCACGGTGAGGCCGGCCGCCGCGGTGTTCGTGGCGTGGCCGGACGGGAAGCTGAAGCCGTCCGCGTGCGTCACGGCGTCCTCGACGACGGGCCGGGCGCGGGCCACGACCTGCTTCATGACCTGCGCGAGCCCCCAGGCGACGAGCAGCGTGACGAACGCCCACGTCGCGCGCGTGCGCAGGCCGTGCCGTCGCCAGGCCCACAGGCACAGGAGCGCGACGAGGGGGTTGACCCACACGCCGCGGAACGCCTCCTGCCACGCGAGCAGCACGCTGCGCAGCCCGGGGTTCTCCCGGGTCAGGTCCGTCGCCGCGGCGATCACGGCCTCGTCGAACGCGACGACGGGTGAGGACTCGGTGCGCACGACGAACGCGAGCGCGGCGACGGGCAGCCCGAGCGCCGCCGCGAAGCCCGCGGCGCGCAGCAGGCGGTGCGTGCGGCCGGGGTGGTGCGGGGCCTCGGCGTCGCGGGCGTCCGTGCGGCGCGAGGTCATCCGCGAAAGGTAGAGGTCCGGAGCCCTGCGCGCGCGTCGAGAGCGGGGCCACCCGTCCCCGAGGGCCGGTCCGAGGTCAGGCGGGGGCCTGGCGCAGCTCCTCGGCGAGCCGGCGCAGGTCGGCGTCGAGCGTGTCGAGCGCGCGACCGAACGCGTCGGCCGCGTCCTCGCGCGCTGCCTGCAGCGCCTCGCTCGCGTCCTCGACCGACGCGACGGCCTCGTCGCGCACGGCCTGGTCGTCGCTCTCCCGCGCGGTCTCGGCCTCGTCGAGCGCGGACTGCGCCTGCTCGAGCGCGGCCTCCGCCTCGGCGCGGGCGTCCGCCTCGGCGTCGTCGAGCCCGGCGCTCAGGTCGTCGATCTGGTCCTGGACGCCCGCGAGGTCGACGACGTCCTCGCCGAGGTCCTCGGGCGCGAGCGTCTCGGGTCCGGAGCGCTCGGCAACGGGGTCGGCGCTCTCGTCCGCGGCGGTGCAGCCGGTCAGGACGAGGGCCCCGGCGAGGGACAGCGTGACGATGGTCGAGCGCATGGGCGACCCCTTCGATCGGTGCTGGTGCGCCCAGTCTGGCGACGCCGGCAGGTCCGCGCGCGTCGAGGGGTGGATCGGCCCGCCACCCGGACGAGTGGTCCTGCGGAGCCGTGCCGGGCGCGGGTGGGCGCGCACGCGAATGCCGCACGACCGGTCTGTAAGTCAACCGTTGACCGGGTGAACAGCCGACGGCTACTGTCGGAATCGATCCATTAGTACACCATCCTTACATATCAGGCCGAGAGGCCGAGAGGACAGGGGACTGGAACGATGGGCTTCACTCACCGCGCCGCCGCGGGGCACAGATCGCTCGCACCGCACCACCAGACGGCCCTCGCTGCGCCCCGCACGCGCGTCGCCGTCGCGCTGGCCGCCCTGGCCGGCCTGCTCGTCACCTTCGTCGCGGCCCTCCCGGCCGCGCCCGCCAACGCCGCCGGGTCCTTCACCGCGACCTTCACGTCCGCGGGCGACTGGGGCACCGGCCACCAGGTCAACGTCAAGGTCACCAACAGCAGCACCGCCGCTGCCCCGTTCACCGTCGAGTTCGACCTCCCGGCCGGCACGACGATCAGCAGCTCGTGGGACGCCGACGTCACGCGCAACGGCAACCGCTACACCGCGAAGTCGAAGAGCTGGGCCGGCGCCCTCGCGCCCGGTGCCTCCCTCACGTGGGGCTACGTCGCGACCGGCGGGCACAAGGCCCCCACCGCGTGCACCGTCAACGGCGCGACGTGCACCGGCGGGACGGTGACGCCCCCGCCGGCGACGCCCACGCCCACGCCGACCACCACGACCACCCCGAAGCCGACCCCCACGACGACGACCCCGCCGCCCGGCCCGGCCGGCAAGAAGGTCGTCGGCTACTTCACCGAGTGGGGCGTCTACGGCCGCAACTACCACGTGAAGAACATCCAGACGAGCGGCTCGGCCGACAAGCTGACCCACATCGTCTACGCGTTCGGCAACACGACCGGCGGGCGCTGCTCGATCGGTGACTCCTACGCCGACTACGACAAGGCCTACACCGCGGCCGACAGCGTCGACGGCGTCGCCGACACGTGGGACCAGCCGCTGCGCGGCAACTTCAACCAGCTCCGCAAGCTCAAGGCCATGCACCCGGGCCTCAAGGTCGTCTGGTCGTTCGGCGGCTGGACCTGGTCCGGCGGCTTCACGCAGGCCGCGCAGAACCCCGCCGCGTTCGCGGAGTCCTGCTACAACCTGGTCGAGGACCCGCGCTGGGCCGACGTGTTCGACGGCATCGACGTCGACTGGGAGTACCCCAACGCGTGCGGCCTCACCTGCGACACGAGCGGCCCGCAGGCGTTCGACAAGGTCGTCAGCGCGCTGCGCACCAAGTTCGGCAACGGCGCCCTCGTGACGGCGGCGATCACGGCCGACGGCAGCAACGGCGGCAAGATCGACGCGACGGACTACGCGACGGCCACGCAGAAGCTCGACTGGCTCATGCCGATGACGTACGACTACTTCGGGGCGTTCAACCCGACGGGTCCGACGGCGCCGCACTCGCCGCTGACGTCCTACGCGGGCATCCCGCAGCAGGGCTTCAACTCCGAGGCCGCCGTCGACAAGCTCATCGGCAAGGGCATCCCGGCCAGCAAGCTCCTGCTCGGCGTCGGCTTCTACGGCCGCGGCTGGACCGGCGTCTCGCAGGCGACGCCCGGTGGCTCGGCGACCGGTGCCGCGCCCGGCACCTACGAGGCCGGCATCGAGGACTACAAGGTCCTCAAGAACCGCTGCCCCGCGACGGGCACGGTCGGCGGCACGGCGTACGCCAAGTGCGGCAGCGAGTGGTGGAGCTACGACACCCCGCAGACGCTCGCGAGCAAGATGTCGTGGGCCAAGAGCAAGGGCCTCGGCGGCACCTTCTTCTGGGAGCTGTCGGGTGACACCGCGAACGGCGAGCTGATCAGCGCGCTGTCCAACGGGCTGCGGTAGTCGGTCCCGCTCGGCGCCGGGGGCTCGGCAGCTGGTTCCCCCACCAGCTGCCGGGCCCTCGGTCTTGTGCGCGTCCGGCCGGGGCGGTCAGCGCGGCGCGGCGTCCTGCGGTCCGCGGCGGGCGAGCAGGACGCACAGCACGAGCAGGACGACGACGAACGGCGCCCAGCCGTACCGCTCCCAGGGGCTCGACGAGGCGGCGTTCATGACCGCGCCGAGCCCGAGCAGCCCGACGAGCGCGCGGACACCGGTGCGACCGACGCGGGCAGGGAGCGCCACGCCGACACCGCCGCGTGCGAGCACCACGAGCGCCGCGAGCAGCCAGACGACGGCCGAGACGCTGCTCGCGACGCGGAGCTCGTCGGGCAGGCGGCCCGGGTGGGCCCCGCTCCAGGCGGCGGCGCCGAGCGGGGCTCCGGCGGCGAGGGCGACCTGGAACGCGGTCACGAGCGCGAAGCCCGACGCTGCCGCGACCGCGAGGCGACGGTCGCGAGGTCGTGCGGTCGACGGGTCGGCGCCCGTGGCGGTGCGGGTGGCGGAGCCGGTGGTCGTGGGCATCGGGGCTCCCGAGGTGTGCGTGGGTGGGTGCGGACGGGGCCGACGCGTGGTGCGGGGACGGGCGTGGTCGGCGAGGGAGGTGCCGCGCGGGGATGCGCGGTGCGGTGCGGGTCGTGCCCGGCCCGGGAGGTGCACGCGAACCGGCGGTGCGGGGCGCGTGCTCAGTCGTCGGAGGGCGCCGTCCCGACCTCTCGCGCGGTGAGCGCATCCAGGGTCGTGAGCGCCTCGTCGGCCCAGGCGAGCGTCGCGCGGGCCGCGTGCTCGCCCGCCGTGATCGTGAGCAGCCAGTACGGGCTGTCCTCGGCGTGCTCGACGTGGTCGTGGTCGGCGCGGGCGGCGGCGAGGGCCGTGAGCTGCTGCTCCGCCCGGTCGCGGGCGTCGCGCACCAGGGCGGCGCACGCCTCGGGGCCGAGCGTCCGCCCGAAGAACAGCCGGAGCAGGACGCCGTTGCGCGGTGCGCCGGGCTGCGGGGGCTCGGCGAGCAGCGCGCGCAGCGCGGTGCGGCCCGCGGGCGTGAGCGCGAACGCCGACGAGCCCGTCCGCGCCCCACCCCGCCGCTCGACGAGGCTGTCGCGCTCGAGCTCGGCGAGCGTGGGGTAGATCTGCCCGAAGCTCTCGCTCCAGAAGTGCCCGAGCGTCTCCCGGATGGCCTCACGGACCGCGTAGCCCGTCATGGGCTCGATGCTCAGGGCGCCGAGGACGGCGGTGCGGGTCTGGCTGCTGCGCACGGGTCTCCTTGTCTCTGGGAGATATGTCTAACAGATATACGCCTCGACCGACAGGGCCGCGCGCACACCGACCCCGGGGGGCGCCCGCTTCTGCGCGCGTGAGAATCTTGTAACGATTCATTCCCTGGCGGGTCGCTCGTGCGCCGTGTCAGCGTCTCCGGGCCTGGGCCCCCGACCACGGAGATGACATGACGTCCGTCCGACCCGCCCGACCCTCGAGACCGGCGGCCGTGCTGCTCGCGCTCGCGCTGCTGCTCGCGCCGTTCCTCGCGGCCCTCCCCGCCACTCCCGCGCACGCCGCGGACAAGACCGTCTGGATCCCCGAGCGCTGGCGCACCACCGGCGAGGTCGCGTGGGCCGACAACCGGAAGGCCGAGTCGGAGAACTTCGTCGTGCTCTGGGGGGAGCACGCCGGGACGACGCCGACGACGGCACCGGCGCAGTACCGGTTCGACCCCGCGCAGGTCCTGCGCGAGCTCGAGGACGCGTACGCGTTCTTCGTCGACGAGATGCGGTTCACGCCCGAGACCGGGCTCCTCGCCCAGCACAAGATCATCGTCATCATCACGACGACGTGGTCGAGCAACCCCGGGCTCGACGCCTGGGCGACCGGCGGCTCGACCGACGGCCGCGTCGGCGTCATCAACCTCGCGCCCGGCGCCGCGCAGCCCGGCTCGTGGGGGCTCGTGCACGAGCTCGCGCACGTGATGCAGAACTACACGTTCCTCGGCCGCTCGGGCGTCGGGTTCACGCACCCGTCGGCGGGCACGTTCTGGGAGGCCAGCGCCGAGTTCATGGCGATGCAGGCCCTGCCCGGCGTCGCTGCGGGCGACCTGACGCGGTTCGTGCGCACCGAGAACCTGCCGTACTCGTCGAGCCGGCACCACTACGGCGCGTGGATGCTGCTCCAGACCATCAAGGAGCGCCGCGGCCTCGCGTTCTTCAACCGGATCTGGAACGAGGCGCGCAGCACCGAGCACCCGCTCGAGACGTACCGCCGCATCGCGGGCCTCACGCAGGACCAGCTGAACGCCGAGATCGCGCAGTACGCGATGCGCAACGTGACGTTCGACCACGCCAACAAGGCCGACGTCCAGCCGCACCTGAACCGCCTCTACCCGTTCGTCGTCCCGCAGAGCGTCGTGCAGCTCGAGGCCGTCGACGCCGCGCAGCAGCACTTCGCGGTGCCCGACGGGATCGCCCCCGGCGCGTTCGGCTACACCAAGATCCGGCTCGTCCCGTCGGCGCCCGGCGCGCTCGTGCGCGTGCACCTCAAGGGCCACGTCGACCCGGCGGCCGGCTCGGGGTGGAGCTACGGGTTCGTCGGCGTGACGAACGGCGTCGCGCGGTACGGCCCGGTCACGCAGGGCACCGACACCGAGGCGTCGTTCCAGACGCGTGCGGGCGAGCAGGTGTACCTCGTCGTCGCCGGGACGCCGAGCGCCGTGCCGAAGCACGGGTTCCTCGACGGCTACCCCGAGAACCACCGCTACCCGTTCGAGGTGCGGCTCGACGGCGCCCTGCCGTCGGGGCACGAGCCCGGGTTCACGCGGGGCACGGCGCCCGGCGGCGGTCGCTGGCACCCCAACGGCGGCGGCTGGGTCGACGCGCGCGCGACGGTCGCTCCGACCGCCTACGTCGGGCCGAACGCCGCGGTCTACGGCCGCGCGACCGTGAGCGGCAACGCCCGCATCGAGGGCCTCGCGTGGGTCAACGACGGCGCGACGGTCAGCGGCAGCGCGGTCGTGAAGGACTCGGCGCTGATCCAGGGCGGGGTCAGCATCGGCGGGACGGCGGTCGTCGGCGGCGACGCCGAGCCGACCGGGACGTGCACCTCGGGCACCTACCTCATGTTCGACCCGGACCGGCGCTGCGACGGCGGCCCGGGGGAGCGGGACGTGAACCGCCCGCACGGGCGCTTCCCGAGCGCGGAGCTCGCGATCACGGGGGCGACGACGCCGCCGGCCCCGACACCGACGGCCACGCCCACCCCGGTGCCGACCGCGACCGCGACCCCGGCACCGACGGCGACCCCACGCCCGACGTCGACCCCCACCGCGACCCCGCGCCCGACGGCCACGCCCACCGCGACCCCGCGCCCGACGGCCACGCCCACCGCGACCCCGCGCCCGGGGAGCACACCGGCGCCGACGAGCCCGACGACCCCGGGCCGCACGTGCTCCGCGTCCTACGTCGTGACCAGCACCTGGGCGGGCGGCTTCGTCACGTCGGTGCGCGTCACGGCCGGTACCCAGGCGATCGAGGGCTGGACGGTCACGGTCGACCTCCCGTCGGGCGGCGTCGTGCACAGCTGGAGCACGCAGGTGCTGACCGAGCGCCCGCTGACGCTCGGCCCCGCGGCGTGGAACGCGCGCCTCGCGGCGGGCAGTGCGGTCGACGTCGGGTTCCAGGGCACGGGTGGGTCGGCGGCGACGACCGTGACCTGCACGGCGCGCTGACGCACGGCCGGTCGCGGCCCGGGCGCCCGGGTCGCGACCGGCACCGTCGGGCCAGGACGGCGGCGACCGGCCGGCCCGGACGGCCGGGACCTCGCGTCGGCTCCCCTCGGCCGCACGTCAGGCGTCGTGGCTCAGATCCGGCACTGACCGATGCGGCTGCCCTCGGGCTGGGCGAGGTGCAGCCCGGTGATCCCGCGCGGCCCGGTGTTGCCGAAGCACACGAGGTCGCCGTCGATCTCGAGCGGCCCGAGGTCGACCGAGTGCGGGTTGTCCTCGAGCACGACGGACCCGTGCACCTGCGACCGGCAGCGCAGCGTGCCCTCGACGCCGAGGCGTGCGTAGTCCGTGAGACCCGTGACGTGCAGGTTCCCGGCGACCGAGACCCGGCAGACGAGCACGTCACCGTTGCCGACCGACTCGAACGAGTCGAGGAACGTCGTGTCGTGGACGACGAGCCTCCCGCCGCGCGCGATCACGTCCCGGGTCACGGTGCTGGACTGCAGGCGCACGAGCGTGCTCGTCGCCACGTCGTACCCACCGTCGATGCGTGCGTACCGGAGGCTCACCGTGTCCGCGGAGCCCACGACGTCGCCCCGCACGGTGAGCGTCTCGGCCGAGAAGGCGTAGGGCGTCCCGGACGGGCGGAGGTCGACGGACCCGCGGACCGCCGACGCGACGAGGCTCGTGTCGCCCGCGACCGCGAGCGACCGCTCCACGACGAGGCGCTCGGCGGTCAGCGAGACGCCGGGGGAGACCTCGACCCAGCCCTTGACGTGCACGTCGGTCAGGTCGCAGTCCACGTCGACCCAGAAGTCCGTGAGGATCACCGTGTCCGTGATCCTGCCGTCGACCGCGAGCTCGCTGCACGTCTCGATCCACGGCGGGGCGGCCGCTGCGGGTGGCGCCAGGACCCCCGCGAGCACGACCGCGGCGGCGGCCGCCACCCATGCGCTGGCTGCACGACGAATTCCACTGTCCACGGTTGCCCCCCGAGCTCGAGTCGTCCCCCGATGGTGCGACCCGGCGGCGCCCGCGCGCGAGGCTGCGGCGGGACGGACACCCGTTCGGCCCAGAGGGCGCTCGCCGCCGCACGGCGTCCCGTCGGGCGTCATCGCCGGCCCGACGGCTCACGACTCCCGCCCGCCCGCCGATGAGCACCCCGGGCGACGTGCGCCCACGACGGGAGCCGGTGGCATGGGCAGGACGCGGTCGGAGGCCGAGCAGCAGGTGGCCGAGCTGCTGCGCACCGCCAAGGAGGCGATCGGCCTCAGCGTCGCGTTCCTCACGCGCATGGACGGCGAGACCCAGCACCTCGAGGTCGTCGACTCCTCGATCCCGTTCCTGTTCCCCGAGGGCGCGAGGCTGAAGCAGGAGACGACGTTCTGCCAGCACATCCTCGACGGCCGGCTGCCCGCGGTCATCCCGGACGTGCGCGCGCACCCGCTCGCGATGACGCTTCCCGCGGCGAAGTTCCCGCGGCTGCGCAGCTACGTCTCGGTGCCCGTGACGCTGAGCGACGGGAGCTTCTACGGCACGTTCTGCGCGGCGGGCCTCACGACCGACAAGGGGCTCACCGTCCGCGACAAGGCGCTGCTCGGGGTGCTGGCGTCCGCGGCCGCGGTCATCATCGAGCCCGGGGTCGTCGAGCGGGGTCGGCGCGACGAGATCACCGCGCGGATCGGGCCCGTGCTCGACGGCGCGGGGCCGACGGTCCTGCTCCAGCCGATCGTCGACCTGGCGTCGGGCCGCCGCGTGGGCGCCGAGGCGCTCAGCCGGTTCCCCGCCGAGTGGGGGCTGACGCCCGACGTCGTGTTCGAGCAGGCGCACAGCGTCGACCTCGGGCACCGGCTCGAGCTGCAGGCGCTCGAGCTCGCGGCGGCGCACCTCGACGCGGTCGGCGGGTACGTCGCGATGAACGTCTCGCCGCAGACCCTCGTGACGCCCGGGTGCGCGGAGCTGCTCGCGCGGCTGCCGGCACCGCGCGTGCTGCTCGAGCTGTCGGAGCACGACCCGGTCGACGACTACGACACCCTGCGCCGGGTCCTGGCGGGTCCGCGCGCCGCCGGGATGCGCCTCGCGATCGACGACGTCGGCGCGGGCTTCTCCTCGCTGCGGCACATCGTGCTGTGCGCCCCGGACGTCATCAAGCTCGACCGCAGCATCGTCGACGGGGTGTCCGCCGACCCGGTGCTGTCGACGCTCGTCGGCGCGCTCGTCGACTTCGCGCACGGCAACGGCACGACCGTCGTCGCCGAGGGGGTCGAGACGTCCGCGGACGTCGACACCCTGCGCGGCCTGCACGTGGACCTCGCGCAGGGCTGGTACTTCGGGCGGCCCGGCCCGGCGGACGCGCTCGCACCGGTCGAGACCTCGGTGCCCGACGCCGCGCCGGGGCTCCCGACGCAGCGCACCGGGAGCCCGGCGGTGGGGCCGACGGCGCCGGTCGCGGCCGCCGTCCCGGGCGACGTCCTGCGCTGAGCCGCGCCCGCGGTGCCCGCGCCCGCTCGCGCGGGGAAGTGCCGACCGTCGCCTCAGCGCGGCAGCGCGACCCCGGTGAGCTCTGCGAGGCGGGCCAGCAGACCCTCCTGCAGCTCGACGTCCGACGCCTCGGGGTTGGCGACCTGGATCTCGTGGCGCTTGACGTACTCCCCGGTGACCCGTGCGGCGTCGTCGTCGGACGTCGCGAGCCACACCTGCGTCGCGGCGCCCTCGTCGACCTCGTCCCAGGCGTCCGGGCCACCGAGCTTCGTCTTGATCCAGCCCGGGTCGACCGTCGTGACGAGCACGTCCGGCCACAGGCGCGCGACCGCGAACGCGAGCGTCACGTCGAGCAGCTTGGAGTCCGAGTACGCCTGCATCCCGTCCCACGGGCGGGCCTCGAACTGCAGGTCGTCGAGGTGCGTGCGGCCCTGCGACTCGAGCCCCGACGTCAGGTAGACGAGCCGCTGCGGCCGCGGCATGAGCGCCGTGAGCAGGTACGGGGCGACGGTGTTGACGTGGAAGATCCGCTCGAGGCCGTCCGCGGTGACGGTGCGCTCGGGCACGCCGCCGCCGATGCCGGCGTTGTGGATCACGGCGTCGAACGGCCCGGCGGCGGTCGCGGCCTCGGCGAGCGCACGCGTCTCGGCGAGCGAGGCCAGGTCGCCGACGACGACGTCGGCCAGGCGCGGCTCGGCGGCGCGCAGCTCGGCGGCCCGCTCGGCGTTGCGGGCGTGGCCGACGACGTCGTGCCCTGCGGCGAGGAGCTGGCGGGCGGTCTCGAGGCCGATGCCGTCGCTCGAGCCGGTGACGAGGATGCGGGACACGGGGACTCCTTCGGGCCGGTGGACGCCCATCGTCGCGCACGCCGCGCCGCCGGTCGAATCGATCCGAGAGCGACGGGGACCTTCCCGGTCCCTTCGGCGCGGTGATGCCCCGGGACCCCGTCCCGGTCCGGCGCCCGTGGCGCGGCTCGCCGGCACCCGGTGGGCTCGGTGGCGCGTCAGCGTGCGCGGTGGATCGCGGGCACCTCGTAGGTCCCGTCGATCACGTCCTGCCCGGGGGTGTACATGCGCAGGATCGGGCGGAACGGCCCGGCGGGCGCGGGCAGCCAGTTCACCGGCGCGTCGGGACGGTCGTGGCTCATCACGATCGTGACGCCGCCGTCGGGGTCGGTGATCAGCCCGGGGGTGCGGTCCCCGACCGAGTACCGGCCGATCGGGTTCTCGACCAGGAAGTAGCTCGGGACGTCGTACATCGTCAGCGACCAGAACGCGCCGACCGGTGGGGTGGGTGACAGGCGCAGCGTGCAGGCGTTCGCACCGTCGAGCTGCTCCCCGTCGGCGTCGACGTAGACCATGAAGTAGGCCGCCTCGTACCCGTGGTTGCCCCACAGGCCGCCGAAAGCGGCAGCCGCCCGCTCCGGGATGCGTACCCGGGGGTCGGTCAGCTTCCACCGGGGGTCGTCCAGGGTCCCGACCTCGAAGAAGTCGAGGTTGTAGTCGAAGGCGTGCAGCGTCAGGTGCCAGCCGTTGACCTGCGGGCTGGGGCCCGAGCGCAGCGCCTCGCCGAGTGCGGCCTGCCCGGCGGCGTACCCCTGCACGAGCACCGCACGAGCGACGTCGTCCAGGTCACCGACCGTCGTGGCGGTCGTCAGTCCCAGCACGGCGAAGCTCTCCTGGAGAGCGGCGTCCCGTTCCGCCGGCGGGAACGCCTGCGACCAGGCCCGGTACCGCTCCCAGAAGTCGAGCGCCTCGTCGCCGGTGGACGTCGTCTGCGGCAGGCCTCCGGCGACGGCGTCCGGGTCGCCGACGGGGGTGAGCGTCGTGGCGTCCTGCAGCGCGTGCACGGCCGGCAGGTCGTCCGGCCCGGCGACCGCCCAGCGTCCGACGATCGACGCGACCCGGGTCGGGAAGCGGATCACCGTCGCCGCGCCGTCCTGCTCGCCGTCCCACCCGGGAGGGACCAGCAGGAACCGACCGGCGCCCGTCCCGGTGGCGCGCTTGCCGACGTAGGCGAAGTTGTTCGTCCAGGCGTCCACGAGCTGCAGCACGTAGTACCGGTCGTCGGTGTCCGGCACGGTCAGCAGCACCGGGCCCACGCCGAGGTCGATCTGGGCCATCGAGTAGACGGTGTCGTTGTTGATCGTCACGAACGTGTCCGCCGGTCCGGCGAGTTCACGCGCGTGACCGAAGGTGTTGTACGCCGCCGCCGGGACCGACCCGATGCCCGTCGTCGCGTACCGCTGCACCTGGTCGAGGTTGAACACCAGCGGGAACCCGTACAGGTACGCCGTCGTCGCCAGCTCTGCGAGCCGCCCGTCCGCCATGAAGCCTCCCCCTGTCAGGACCACGTGCCCGAGCGCGGCCCCGCCGGGAGCCGCCGCGTGGTCCGGCGCGGCGAGCTGTCCCGCAGCGCTTCCGGCCACGAACGTGCACCGCACGCGCGCGCACCGGCTCACCCGTATCGGACGAGCCGGCGCCCGGTCACTGCAGCGCGCGGGTCGAGGACCGGGCACGCCCGGGGTGGAGCTCGATGTCGACGGGCAGGTCGGCGCCGGCGGCCCGGCGCAGGTCGGGGACGAGCCGGGTCTCGAGCTCGGCGCGGACGTCGGCGATGTCGGCGTGCTCGGTGAGGTCGACGGCGAGGTGGAGACGTTCCCCGTGCTGGTCGTGCAGGCGGGCGTTGGCCCGGTGGACCCCGCGGACGGCGGTCGCGGCGTCCTCCACGGCCGCGGTCAGGGCGCCGGTGTGCAGGGTGGTGATGCCGTCGCGGGGGTCGGTGGTGAGGTCCAGGCGGCTCACGGTGCTGGTGCGCAGCTGCACGAGGAGCCACCGCAGCGCGAGCAGCGCGATCACGAGGCAGACCGCGGCGGCGGCCCACCAGAACCAGGGGGTTTCGGCGGCGAACGCCCGGACGGTTCCGGGCACGACCGGGGAGTCGACGAGGCCGGTGCCGAAGCCGCCCAGGCTCAGGGCCAGGCCGGCGGCCCCGGCGGCGAGGAGCAGGAGCCCGAGCAGGGCGAGCACCCCGCGGTTGATGCGGTCGACGCCGGTGCTCATCGGGTCTCCTTGCGGGTCACGGCGACGCGGGGACGGACCTGGTCGAGGCCGAGCTGCGCGAGGCGGTCGCCGATGACGCCGGCGACGTCACGCGGCAGGTCGTCCTGCCCCCGGGTGGCGGTCCGCACCCGGACGTCGGCGCGGCGGCGGGTGAGCCGGACCCGGGCGGCACTGACGCCGCTGGTGCGGCGGGCGGCCGCGGTCAGCCAGGCCTCGGTGCCGCGTCGGGAGGCCCGCACCCGCACGCCGGGGGGCGTCTGCCCGGGTCGCGGCGGCAGGACGAGCGTGCCGGGCCGACCTCGGCGCAGGGCCAGGACGAGGAGCACGAGGCCGAGGACGGCGAGGGAGGCGAGGGCGGCGCGGACGGCGCCGGTGACCCACGTCTGCTCCGTGAGCCAGGCGCTCCAGTCCTCGTGGGGCACCAGCCAGGGCGGGCGGCCGAGCAGGGCGAGGACGATCTCGACGGCTCCGACCAGCCCGGCCAGCAGCAGGGCGAGGGCCAGGATCGTCGACACGACGCGCAGGACGACGGGCACGGTGCTCACCGGACCCGGGGTCGGGAGGCGGTCGGCACGGACAGGCTCACGACGTCGAGGTCGATGTGGTCCACCCGCACGTCGGTGATGCGCTGCACCTCGTCGCGGATGGCGCGTCGGGCCTGCTCGGCGACGTCGCGCACGGACTCGGGCCACCGCACCGCGAGCGTCGCCTCGATCGTCGCGGTGCTGCCCCGGACGTCGGCGCGCACGCGGGCCTCGTCGTCGGCGTCGGCCTGGCCCACCGTGAACCCCAGCATCTTGCGCGGGGCGGCGGCCGCGGCGTCGACCGAGACGACGGCGTAGGCGGCGACCCGCTCGACGACCCGGTCGCTGACCGTCAGCGTGCCGCGCTCCTCGGCCGCGGCGAGGCCCGGTGCCGCGGGAGCCGCGTGCGTGATCGTCATCGGGGACCGCGGCCGGCGCCGCCGAGGTACGGGGTGAGGTCGATCTGCCCGGCGACGACCTTGCCGATGACGAACCCGACCACGCCCAGGACGGCGGTGCCGACGAAGGCGTCGAACCCGCCGATCACCCAGGCGAGGCCGAGGAGCAGTCCGGTGAACAGGCCCACGATGGTGGGGGGCATGACTACCTCCGAGAAGTGAGGGACGAGGTCGGGCACGTCAGTGCACGCGCGGTGCGCGGGTGCGGCGTCGTCGCCGCTCCCGCCACCACGCCACGAGGCCCCGCAGCCCGCGCGGGCGGCGTACGACGACGGGCCGCGAGCTGTGGTCGGCCGGGGAGAGGGCCGCGAGCCGGTGGACCAGCTCGGCCGGGTCGCCGCCGAGATCCGGGTGGTGCGCGCGCAGCACCGCGCGGCGCTCCCGGCGTGCGGCGGCGTCCGCACGTGAGCGCCCGGGTCGTGCAGCCGGCGGCGGCATCGCGGTCACACCCCCGCGGCTGCCGGCGAGGCCGGGTCCGGGGCGGGGGCCGCGACGAGGTCGACGACGTCCTCGACGTGCAGGTGCACCGCCCGCCCCCGCGCGTGGGGCGCGAGCGCCGCCCTGACCTGCGCGTCCAGGGTCCGGACCGGCACGCCCAGGCGCGCGACGACCGAGACCTCGACCGCGTCCGGGCCGATCCGCACCCCCTCCACCCGCCGGCCGGGCAGGTAGGTCGCGACCAGCCCACCGCCGGCTCGCAGGCCGACCACGGCGGGGCAGGCCAGGACCGCGGCGGCGACGGCGTCCGCCTCGGTGCCGGCGACCGCCACGACGGCACGGCCGGGGGGAGGGGTGGGGTGGGTCACTGGACTCGCGCCGGCTCCGGGGCATCCTGCGCGTCGTCGGTGGGCAGGTGGATGTCGTTCACCGAGACGTTGACCTCGGTGACCTGGAGCCCGGTCATGCCCTCGACGGTGTCGATGACGTTGCGGCGCACCGCCCGGGCGACGTCGGCGATGGAGACGCCGTACTCGGTGACCATGTCCAGGTCGATCGCGGCCTGGGTCTCCCCGACCTCGACCGCCACGCCCTGCCCGGTCGACTGCGAGGCGCCCGGGATGCGCTCGCGCAGCGACCCGAGCGCGCGGGCGGTCCCGCCGCCGAGCGCGTGCACGCCGGCGACCTCACGGGCCGCCAGCCCGGCGATCTTCTGCACGACGCCGTCGGCGATCGTCGTGCGCCCCTGCGGTGTCTGCAGGCCTTCCGGTGCGGCGAGCGCGCCACCGCGGCTCGTCGTCACGCTTGATGCGCTGGTAGGGGTGCTCATGTCACGGGTCTCCCTCGGGTCGGCAGCTCGGCCACCCCGCCGAGCACCGGTACGGCACCCTGGCTACGGTGACCTTCATCCCTTAGACACCGGTTCGCCCGAAGGGTTACAGACGATGTGGTCGTGGCCGGGAGTGTCCGCGTGAGCACGCCCGACGCCGACGCGGGCTGGCAGGCCGCCCTCCTCGCGCAGGCCAGGGCGGGGGACGACAGCGCGTTCGAGGTCCTGGTCCGCCTGCACCAGGACCGCGCCTTCGCCGTCGCGCTGCGCATGACCGGGGATCCCCTGGACGCCCAGGACGTCGTGCAGGACGCCCTGCTGCAGGCGTGGCGGTCCCTCGGCGGCTTCCGCGGTGAGGCCGGGTTCGGGACCTGGCTCGTCCGGATCGTGATCAACCGGTGCCACAACCTGCGTCGCGGCGCGAAGCCCACGACGCCGCTGCTCGACCGCGACCCGGTCAGCGGCGGGCCCGGCCCGGATACGGTGGTGCAGGCCGAGCACCGGCGACTGGCCACCACGGCGGCGCTGCAGGCCCTGCCGTTCGACCTGCGTGCCGCGCTCGTGCTGTACACGTTCGGGTCGTCGACCCACGCCGAGGTCGGGCGCGTCCTCGGGATCAGCGAGACAGCCGCGAAGGTCCGCGTCCACCGCGCACGACGCGCGCTGACCGACCGCCTGCAGGAGTGGAGGTGAGGACCACGGACGACCCGCGCCTGCCCTGCGGTGCCCGCTACGACGACCTGCTCGCCCAGGTCGCCGACCGCACGCCACCCCCCGACCCCCGCCACCAGGCGACCTGCCCCCACTGCCGCGCCGCCCTCGCCGATCTCGCGGCCACCTGGGAGCCGCTGCACGAGCTGGCCGCCGAGGACGTCCGCGCCCCGGACTCGGTCCTGACCGCCGTCATGACGCACATCCGCGAGCTCGCGCGCCACACCTGGTACGCGGACGTCCCGGCCGAGCACGGGCACACCCGCATCGGGGCCCGGGTCATCGGCGCCGTCGCACGTCTGGCGGCCGAGGAGCTCCCCGGCGTCGCGCTCGCTCTGGGCCACGGCCACGGCCACGCCCGCGCGCGCGCCGACCAGGCCACGATCGCCGGCCCCGCGGGCGAGTCCGCGACCGACGTCGGTGTCGCCGGCTCCCACGTCGTCATCGACATCCACGTCGCCGTCGAGCTCGGCACCCCCATCCCCACCACCGCCGCCCGCCTGCGCGCCCACATCGCCCGGACCGTCGCCGCCCACCTCGGCCTGACCGCCGTCGAGGTCAACATCACGGTCGCGGACGTCCTCTACGCCGGGTCCTCCGGCCGCCGAGGTTGACCGGGCGATGGGCCCGGCGGACGGCGGGGTGCCCGGTGATCGCGACGGGAGGGCTCGTCGCGGCGTCCTCCGTCGGTCGGGTCACTGCTGGGCGAGGAGCCGGCGGATCGTCGCCTCGTCATCGGCGACGAGCTCGCCGGACAGGTCCACGGTGACCTTGTGCAGCGTGCCGGTGAAGGTGAACGGCGGCGTGTAGTCGGCGGCCGGGGCGCCGTAGTCGTACCCGCAGCTGAGCCCCTCGATCTCGAAGAACAGCGGCGTGGTGTGGGGGAACTCGGTGGCGGCGACCAGGGTGCCGTCCACGTAGAGCTCGCCGCGCCCCGGGACGCCCTTCCCGCTCGGGATGTCCGGCTTGCCGGTGGGCTCGAACTCGAACCGGACGGCGTGCCTGCCCGGCGGCAGCGGGTCCGGGCCGACGACCTCGAACCGGTCCAGCCCCACGTAGTTGTACGAGAACCGCGGCCGTCCGTCGAGCACGTAGAAGGCGTAGCCGCCCGCCTCCCCGCCCTGCGCGAGGAGGACCCCCTCGACGCCGCCGGCGGGCACCTCGACCTCCGCCTCGATGCTGTACGGGCGGTTGAAGATCGGTGGTGTCGCGAACGGGGGCACGATCGCGCCACCGGGGTAGTAGACGTACTGCTTCCGCGGTCGCCCGATCTGGGGTCGCTCGGCGGCGAGGCGCTGCTGCACCGTCCCGTCGAGCGGGAGCACCTTGTACTTGCCGGCCTCCGACCACCACAGCGTGATGAGCTCGCGCAGCCTGTCGGGGTGCTCGGCCGCGACGTCGACGGTCTCGGCGGGGTCGTCGGCGACGTGGTACAGCTCCCACCCGGTCGTCTCGAGGAGGTCGAGGTCGCGCCGCGTGATGGGGTCGGCGAACTTGCGCCCCTGCTCCGCCGCCTCGGCGAACGACGGACCGGGCCAGGCGCAGACCGCGCGCCAGCCGTCGTAGTCGATCGCCCGCTCGCCGAACATCTCGAAGTACTGGACGTGGTGCTTCGTCTCGGCGGCAGCGTCGTCGAAGGTGTGGGCGAAGCTCACGCCCTCCAGCGGTGACTGCACGACCCCGCGGACCGTGGCGGGCGGCGTCAGCCCGATCGCGTCGAGCACCGTGGGCGCCAGGTCGATGGCGTGGGCGTACTGGTGCCGCACCTCGCCGCGGGCGGCGATCCGGGCCGGCCACGCCACGACGAACGGGTCCGTCGCCCCGCCGCGGTACACCTCGCGCTTCCACCGGCGGAACGGGGTGTTCCCGGCCCAGGTCCAGCCCCACGGGTAGTGGTTGTAGGCCTTCGTGCCACCGAGCTCGTCGATGCGCGACAGGTTCTCGTCCAGGCTCTCCGGGACCATGTTGAAGAAGAGCATCTCGTTGAACGACCCGGTCGCACCGCCCTCGGCGGAGGCACCGTTGTCCGAGGTCACCATGATCAGGGTGTCGTCGAGCACCCCGAGCTTCTCCAGCGTGTCCAGCAGCCGGCCGAGCTGGGCGTCGAAGTGCGACAGGAACGCGGCGAAGACCTCCATCATCCGGGCGTAGAGCCGCTGCTGGTCGGCCGTGAGCGACGACCACTCCGGCACGTCCGGGTCGTGGCGCGAGAGCTGGGCGTCCTGGGGGAAGAGGCCGAGCTCCTTCTGCCGGGCGAACACCTGCTCCCGGTAGGCGTCCCAGCCCTCGTCGAACCGGCCGGCGTACCGCTCGATCCACTCCTTCGGGGCGTGGTGCGGCGCGTGCGCGGCACCCGGGGCGAAGTAGGTGAAGAACGGCTTGTCCGGGGCGTTGACGTGCGCGTCCTGGATGAGCTTGATGGCCTGGTCGGCCAGGTCCTCGCTCAGGTGGTAGCCCTCGTCCGGGGTGCGCGTCACGCGGATCGAGCCGTTGTCCTGGTTGAGGTCGGGGTACCACTGGTTCGTCTCCCCGCCGAGGAAGCCGTAGAAGCGTTCGAAGCCCCGGCCGAGCGGCCAGCGGTGGAACGGTCCGGCGGCGGTGTTGTCCTCGGAGGGCGACAGGTGCCACTTGCCGACGCAGAAGGTGTTGTAGCCGACCTCCAGCAGGTGCTCCGACAGCATCCCGTTCTCGAAGGGCATCCGGCCGTCGTACCCGGGGTAGCCGGTGGCGATCTCCATGATCGCCGCGACACCGCTCGAGTGGTGGTTGCGGCCCGTCAGGATGCAGGCACGGCTGGGCGAGCAGAGCGCGGTCGTGTGCATGTTCGCGTACCGCAGCCCCGACGCGGCGACCCGGTCGATGCTGGGCGTCTCCACCAGCCCGCCGAAGCAGCTCAGCTGTCCGTAGCCGACGTCGTCCAGCACCACGATCAGGACGTTCGGTGACCCCTCCGGTGCCCGGCGTGGAGCCGGCCACGCCGTGGACGACTCCTCCACCGTGCGCCCGATCCTGCCCGGGAACGCCGATCCCGCGTCGTACTCCACCACACCCATGCCGGCCTCCAGCCCCGAGGTGAACTGGAGGCCACGATCCTTGGCACCGGTCCGGGTCACCTCACGCGCAGGGGATGACCTCGCGCGCGCACCCCGTCAGGGCTCGGTCGTCGCGGTCGCTCCCACGGGGACGCACGGCCTCGGCTCGTCCGCGAAGACGAGCGCCTCGGGCAGGTCGGCCACGAACGCGTCGCGCAGCGCCGGATGACCGGCGGCCGTCCAGTCGACGTGCGCGCCGATCTCCGTCTCGTGCTTGTCCCACTCGAACCAGTTCACCATCTTCAGCTGCGGGAACCGTGTCGCGACGTCGGGCGCGAGGACCTGGTGCCACCACGCCCGCTTGACCGCGAGGCCCTGCGCCCAGGGCAGCACGTCGTCGGTCACGACGAGCGCGGCCGTCTCCGGGATGGCCACGGGCTTGCCGTGCTCGACGCCGTAGACCTGGTAGAAGTCCGGCGCCGACGTCTCGTCGCCGGCCAGGCCGTCGTAGGTGCCGGTGAGCTGCGCGGCGAACTTGCCGGGCTCCGGCATCTCCGTCTCGCCCCACGGCGGCGCGGACCCCCAGTGGTAGAGCGACATCCCGACCCAGTCCACGACGTCGTCCCCCGGGTAGTACGGGGCGTAGGCGTCGTCGGCGGCCGTCACGGTGCCGTCGCCGTCCGTGTCGAGCAGCGCGGTGCCGGGCGCCCCCGGCTGGGCGGCGAACGCCCCGCCCACGAACGGGTAGCCGCCCGCATAGTTGGGCGCCCACATCGTGGCCGTCCCGGGCGCACGCTCGTCGAGCGCGGCCGCGACGTCCCGGAAGGCGCGCACGTACGCCTCGGGCTGCTGGCCCCACGCGTACCAGGAGCCGTTCATCTCGTGCCCGAACCGCACGATCACGGGGACCCCGGACTCGTTGAACGACGCGAGCAGGTCCGCGAGGCGGTCGACGACGTCCGGGGTGACGGCGGCGAGCCCCTGGTCGGGCTCGAGCGTGAGCAGCAGCATGCCGCCCTCCGCGCGCACCTGGTCGGCGGCCCACGTGACGTTCTGCACGTCGGCGTCGTCGAGCGGCACGGACGTGAACGACACCACCACCGCGGGGCGGCGCCCGAGGTCGCGCGTGTAGTCGGCGAGGCTCTGCGCGTCCCAGTCGAGGTTCACGCCGAACAGGACGCCCTGCTCGGGGGCGAGGTCCGCGGCCGGCCGGACGGTGCACACGGGCACCTCGGGGGTGCGGTCCTGCGGCGCGCACGCGCCCAGCACCCCGACGGCGCCCGCGGCGAGGGCGGCGGTCAGGCCCCGCGCGCGCCTCATCGCGGCACCGTGATGTCGGTGCGGAGCAGGCTGACGTACCCGCCGAGCGAGATCGCCCGGCCGGTGAGCGTCGTGTCGCGCTCGATCGTCACGTTCCCCTGCGCGACGTACGTGCCGGCGCCCGTGCTGCCCGTGAGCAGGTTCACGGTGCCGGGCGTGACCCAGTAGACGTTCGCGGCGGACGCGCCGCCCGTGAGCCGGACGGTGCTGCCCGCGCGGGCGGTGATGCTGTCGGCGGCGAGGACGAACACGGCGCTGGGGTCTCCTTGGGCGTCGAGGGTGAGGGTCCCGCTGACGGCGAGGCTGCCGGTCCTCCGGTGCGTGCCGGGCCGGAGCGTGCCGGTCAGGACGGCGGCCGGGGTCGCGGTGGTGGGCCGCCGGTTGGCCGCCGTCCAGAGCGAGGTGGCGTCGGCCTTGGCGTTGCGGGCGGCGCTGTTCGCGACGTCCGTGCTGGTGCCCCACGGGAAGCCGGTGACGAAGATCCCGGGGCTCGTGGCGATGCTGCCGGTGATGGTGACCTGGCTGCTCGGGCCGGTGTTCATCACCGAGCTCGACCCGATGAGCGCGTACGGCGCGGCGCGGCCGACCGTCAGCGGGGCGGGGATCGCGGCGGCCCACGTGGACGTCATCGAGGTCCGGGCGGTGAACGCGGCGGCGGCGGGCTCGGGCGGTGCGACGGCGGAGCCCACGGCGACCGCGAGCGCCACGACGGCCAGCGTCGCGCGGCGGGCCGGGGAGGCGGAGGCCAGGAGCAGTCGGGTCACG